>CAYTEX010000001.1:0-2017 GCA_964437015.1 uncultured Clostridium sp.
TATACAATAAAAAAATAAAAATTTCAATAAAGGAGGAGATTTTATGCTAGATAATTTAACTAATAAACAAAAGAAAATTATTATAATTGTTGGAGCATTAATTGTGACAGGAATTATGATTTTTATTTATAATTCTAATAAAATAGATACATCAGACATTAATGAAGAAATGTTAATTTCAAATAATGAAAATAATAATATGACAGATACACAAACAGAGGAAAAAAATATTATAATTGTTCATATTACAGGTGCAGTTAAAAGTCCAGGTATTGTTAAGTTGAAAGAAGGATCAAGAATTGAAGATGCAATAAGTAAAGCAGGAGGATTAAATGAGGATGCAGATATTACTAATGTGAATTTAGCATATATTTTAGAAGATGGAATTAAAATAAAAATACCAAGTAATTCTGATGTAACAGGTGTGCAAAATGAGAATATTTTAAATAGTGATAGTGGAGAAAACATTGTGGAAGAATTTGAAGATTCAAATAAAAGTTCACCTTTAAACATTAATAAAGCAACAGAGCAAGATTTACAAAACTTACCTGGAATAGGATTATCACTTGCATCAAAAATAATTGAATATAGGGAAGAAAATGGAAAATTCTCAACAATAGAGGATATAAAAAATGTAAATGGAATAGGTGAAAGCAAATATGAAAACATAAAGGAACATATTTGTGTAAAATAAAAAACTCCCAATTTAATTGGGAGTTTTCCTTCCTCTTATTATGAATAATATATAGCTTATTTAACAGATTTAAGCCTTTTTGTAATATCTATATTTATTCGCGTTCGTCATCATCGTCTCCTATAACTTCAAGATAAGGTTTTAAAGGTATACCTATTGAAGGATGTCTTAGATTTCTTAATGCTTTTTGTTCAATCTCTCTTATTCTCGAGCCAGTCACATTATAAAGCTTTCCAACTTCGCTTAATGTTTTAAATTTTCCATCATCTAAACCAAATCTTTGAACTAATACAGCTTTTTCTTTTTCTGTTAATTTTGATAGTGCTCGTCTTAAGTTTGATTTAAAAAGTTCTACTATTGCTTTATCTGCAGTTCTATCTCTCTTTTTGAAGCCTACTGGAAGGGTATCTTCTTCATCCATATATATGCCATCCATTATATATCCAGCATCAGACTCGATTATTCTATCTCCATCTAAAAGAGTATTAGCGATTGTTTCTATATTTTTTTTATCACTTTCTATTTGGTCTAAACTTTCTTTTTGTTGTAGTTTTCTTAATGTTTGTAAATTGTGAAGTTTTTCTAAAGATACACCTAAAATGTCCGCTATTTCAGAAGGTTTAGCCTCTCTACCTAAAGTTATTTGTATTTGGTTTTCTATATCTGGAATCATTGCTAGTTGTTCATTAACTACAATATTTTGTCTAGTATCTTCATTTTCTCTATATGCTTCTATAATAATTCTTCTATATATAGCTTTGCAAGCATATGAAGAAAAACTATAGCCTAAAGTTGGATTGAAGTTATCGACAGCATTAACAAGACCTATATATGCCATTTGGTTTCTATCTTCTAATGGTATTTGAAGTTTTGCAAGGTTTTTCGAGTTTGCAACCCATTTGGCTAATTTCATATTATGTTCAATTAGCTGATTTCTAATTTTTTGATATTCTGGTATATTATTTTTTTTATCCTCATCTGAAAAAAGATTTAATTCTAAAAATAATCTGTTTTGTTTATCATCATCTAATAATTCTGGAGTAAGACTCTGTCCCATTTTAGAAATATAAAAATAATTAGGTATTTCTCCACTTATAGTACCATTTATTCCCCTAATTTCTATATTATTAGTATCTAACCAACTATATAAAAAATCTAATTCATCATCAGTTTTCCCGATATTTAATATTTGATGATGTGCTATAAATCCTTTTCTAATTTGATTTTTTACCTTTTCTATTAATTTGGTTTTTCTTTTATCTGAGATTTCATATTCTTTTTCTGAGGGCATATATTCATAATCTTTAGACTTCATATATATTC
>CAYTEX010000001.1:2027-33662 GCA_964437015.1 uncultured Clostridium sp.
TAATATCAATAATCTTTTCATCTACGCTCCAAAATTTGTCACTTACAAGCGATAGAATATCTTTTGTTTCATTTAAAATGTCTAAATCATTATATTTAGTACTTTTTGTAATTGATAAATTATAGAATTTATCAGCTTTTTTTTCTAATAGTTCTATAAATTTTTTATTTATTTTTCTATAATATTCATCAGGCACAAATTTTAATATTTCTAACACTTCTTTGCAAGCTCTACTATATTTTTCGTCATTAGTTCCATTAAGGATTTTTTCCATTACTGTAACATAGTTTTTTTGACTAGCGTTGTTAATTTCATTGTATTTTACGGATAAATTATATTTTTTATTTGCTAAATTTATTTCCTCAATTTTATGTTCAATTATTAAATCTAATAATTCTGTATCAGCATCTTCATCTATCATTGCGATTAAAATAAATACTTTTTTCCAATAAGAAATATCATTTTCTATTAAATCAGCTAAAATTTCTTTTTTTTGTTCCAAAGTTAGTTCTGATAACTTTTCAAATTCCATATTACTCCCTTTCTTTTTGTGATGCTATTATATTATTTATATAAGCTTCACAAGTTATATAATTGGTTGCTATTAAAAATTCGTTTAAAAATAGCAATTTTGTCCTGTCCTATATTTTTTTTCATAATCCATAGCTATAGTTTTTTCTTGACATTTTTCTAAAGCTCTATGTCCATAGAAAAAGTTTCTTTAGCTCTAATTAGTTGGTATTCATTCAAAAGTGTGTTATTATAAATTTGATATAATTAATCCGTATACATTTGCAAAAGTTTTATATATATCATAATGTATCACTTTTTTTAAAATTTTTCAATTTTAAGTCAAATGTAAAAATATGTAACAAAGTTGTAATTAAAAAAAATACATGGTAATAAGCTTTAAAACTAGTAATAACTTAAAAGCTTTTACATTAAATAGAGATAAAAGATACAGAGATTTGCATTATATATTAGATTAAAACGATTATTATTAATGATAAAAGTACAACAAATGGAAAAATATCAGAGATTAGGAAAACCATAGAATGAAAAAGATTATATGCTCTTAAATAAAATTGGTGCGCCTGGAGGGATTCGAACCCCCGATCTCAAAGTTCGTAGCCTTGCATTCTATCCAGCTAAACTACAGGCGCAAATAAAATACTTATATATTATACTTTTATTTTTAGAATTTTGCAAGAGATAAAGCCATTTTTGTTTGACTTTTTTTAAATATGTTGTTATAATAGGCAAAGAAAATGTTCTCATAGCTCAGCAGGATAGAGCAGTCGCCTCCTAAGCGA
Source organism: uncultured Clostridium sp. (assembly GCA_964437015.1). Taxonomy (GTDB): domain Bacteria; phylum Bacillota; class Clostridia; order TANB77; family CAG-508; genus CAG-269. The sequence goes on from CAYTEX010000001.1 coordinate 3,341, forward strand.
CCGATGGTGGTTCGAGTCCGCCTGGGAACACCAATTTTTTTATATGGAGAATAAGTTGAATATCAATGAAAAATATATGAAAGAAGCTTTAAAAGAGGCTCAAAAGGCTTATGAAAAGCTAGAAGTTCCGGTTGGAGCAGTAATTGTTAAGGATGGAAAAATAATAGCTAGAGCATATAACCAAAAAGAAACAAAATTTGATACTACAAAACACGCAGAAATATTGGCTATTCAAAAAGCAAGTAAAAAATTAAAATCATGGAGATTAATTGACTGTGAAATGTATGTAACATTAGAGCCTTGTCCAATGTGTGCAGGAGCAATTATTCAATCCAGAATAAAAAAGGTATATTATGGTGTATCTGATGAAAAGACAGGAGCAGTTGGTTCTAAGTTGAATCTATTTAAAGACTATAAATTTAATCATAATGTTGAAGTTGAAAACGGAATACTTACAGATAAGTGTAGGGAGTTATTACAAAATTTCTTTATAGAATTAAGAAAAGAAAAATCTAAATAAAGGAGTAACTATGCTAGAAAAACAAACATTAACTAAGAAAGTTATACATATATGTATTATTGCTATTATAATTATAGCGATAATTTTCATGGCTATGATGATTGTTTTAAAATATGATGAAAATGGTGAAATCAATATGCCGTTTTTTATCTCCAAAATTTCAATAATATCCACAGTTGATGGACAAGATGTGGAAAATTCGACTCAAAAATGGGAAAAAATAATTAATCAAAATAATGACATATATCTTTATGTTGAAAAAAACAATGAATATAAGAAAACCGAGACAATTTCATCTATTATACTAAATAACTTTAAAACAGAAAAAAATAATAATATAGGTGAAATAAAATTTTATAAACAAAGTGAAAATGAGAAATTATTATATGAAAATAAGAATGAGTATATTTTTAATGAATTAGAGTTTAAAGGAGCAAAATATACAAATTCAAAAAAACAGGAAATTTCAAATCAAGGTGGAATTATAGAATTTAGATGTGCACAAAACAAAATAGGAACATATAGTTCTAATGAAGATGATCAGATAAATTATAATGAGCTTTTAAAAAAAATTAATATAAAAGAAGAAGATTTAACAGCTACAATATCTTTTGATATTATATTGAAATTAGATTCTGGAAAAGTATTTAAAGCCGAAAATATAAAATTCAATATTCCTAATCCGGGTATAATCGAACAAGGAAAAGTTGGTATAGAAATAGATGAAATTAATAAAATTGTTTTCAAAAGAATTGAAAATTGAAAGTATTAAAGCAAAGATTAGCTTTAATATATAGAGTATAAAATAAATTTATATAATTTCTGAAAATTATAAGAAAGTTGGTTAAAATGGGATATAAATATAATAATGAGAATAAAAGCCAAATTGACGAATCATTAAGTGCGGCAATTGCATCTCTTGAAGCAGCAAAATCTAAAGCTGGTGAAATAGTGATTCCATCAGATTTTAAATGTGCTAAAGAATTAGAAGATATACTATCAGGTATTAATGAGGTAAGTTTGGGAGCAATATCAATAGGAATACAAGTGGCTGAAAATAACTTTGAAAGCACAGAACTTTCTGCGAAAAATGCAGCGAGTGCTCTTGTGTTTGAAATAAAGACGAAATCAGAAAGCATTTTCGAAAAAAAAGAAGGTTCTACGAAAAATGTAGTGAATGGGGTTATGTATAATATAAAGGAAAGAGCCGAAAACACTTTTTTACCGGTATGTCTTATGAAAGTTGAATTAAATAAATATGCAAATGAACAAGTACATTTAAATGATGAAGAGAAAAAAGTAATAAAAGAACAAATTAAATTAATAAATACAACTACTATAAAAAATAGCAATACGGATATTGAAACATATAAAAAAAATTTTATGAATGCTATAAATTTAGTTAATGAGTACGAAAAAAATCAACACGATACAATTCAAGAAGGCTATTCAGTTGACAATGAAGTAGAGGAAAAAATAAGATTGGATAATATACAAGAATATATGCAGGATATAGTGAATGCAAGTACACATGTGAAAGATGACGGATATTTATATACATATAAAGATGGCAAAGAAGAAAGATTAACAGTTGAAGAATGGCTAAAGATAGTAAAACAAACAGCAGATGAAATATATGAAAATTCATCAAGGCAAGGAGGAACCAATTACTATGGCAATTCAGGAACACCTGAAGCAGGACAATATCAATACTTAAGAACGGATGGAAATCAAGGATATATTGAAGTTTATGAAGTAGATCATGCTAGTTTAGTGTCATGTAATAGATTAATATCTATGGCACTAAATAATGCTGGTTTATATGATGATCAGACACTGGGAGGAGATAATGTTTGTCAGGAAGAATATTTAACAGGGCATGGATTCGATAAGGTTGAAGATTTAACAGCTATTAGGCCAGGAGACATAATTGTTATTAATGCGGGATCATTTATGCATTATTTTGTTGTTAATGAATATAATGAGGAAACTGAATTATGTACAAAATTTGATATGGGAAGCGATAAAAGAATTAATACCGTACAACCCAATGAAGAAGTTCCAATAGTTGAAGAAGGATGGGCAGCGAATGGGAGAGTATTAGATTCAATATATAGACTAAAAGAGTAATAAAAAAGCATTAGTAGTTTTAAAAACATACTAATGCTTTTTTTATTTATTTTGTTCCAAAGATTCTATCTCCGGCATCTCCTAATCCAGGTACGATGTATGCATTTTCATTTAGTTTTTCATCAACTGAAGCTGTATAAACTCTTACATCAGGATGAAGATCTTCTATTTTTTGTATTCCTTCAGGAGCTGCTATTATACACAAGAATTTTATCTTTTTTACTCCATCTTTTTTTAACATTGCTATTGTATCACATGCAGATCCTCCAGTAGCAAGCATTGGATCCAAAATTATAACTTCACGAGAGGCTATATCTTTTGGCATTTTATAAAAATAGCGTACAGGTTCATGAGTTTCTTCATCTCTATATAAACCAATATGACCTATTTTTGCGTTTGGAATAGCTTTTATTAATCCATCAAGCATACCAGTACCCGCCCTTAAGATTGGTACAAAGGCATATTTATTTTCATTTAATTTATATGCTTTTGTTTTACATATTGGGGTTTCTATTTCAACTTCTTCAAGCTCTGCATCTGACATAGCTTCATAGCATAGAAGTGTTGCAATTTCACTAATAATTTCTCTAAATTCTTTTGTTCCAGTTTTTTTATCTCTTATTATTGATAATTTATGCTTAATTAAAGAATTGTTTAATATATTTGGTTTCATTTTTCTTCCCTATAATAAATAGATTTAGGTTTTTTAGTTTAACCTATAAACTTTTTTATTTTGCTTCATCAGGAATTACTAAATTTAATATAATTCCAGCGATTGCAGCTAGACTCATTCCTGAAATTTGTACTGAAAGACCATTTCCAGTAGCTATTGAAAATGCTGCTCCTCCAAGTCCTAATACTAGCATAGCTGAAGCAATTATAATGTTTTTATTTTTTGTAAAATCGACTTTGTTTTGAATTAATACTTTTAGTCCATTAACTGATATAAATCCATATAAAAGAAGAGATACTCCACCTAATACTGGATTTGGTATTGTTTGAACAAGTGCGGTAAACTTTCCTAAGAATCCTAAAACTATTGCAAAAATTGCAGCTAAACCTATAACCCAAACAGATGCATTTCTTGTCATTCCGACTACAGATGTATTTTCTCCATATGTTGTATTAGCAGGACCTCCTAAAAAACCAGCTACAAAAGTTGCAATACCATCACCTAAAAGCGTATTTTCAAGACCAGGTTTTTTTAATAAATCTCTATCTATAATAGTGCTTAATGCTTTATGGTCTCCTATATGTTCTGCCATTGTAACTAAAGCTATAGGTGCCATTGTTAATGCTATCATAAAATTTGGTGTATAATTTACAAAAGGTATATAGAAGTTAGGCATTTGTATCCAATTGGCTGACTGTACTAGGCTAAAATCAACTAAGCCTGTTAAACATGATACAAGATATCCTGTAACAATTCCAACTAAAAATGGTATAATTTTGAAAAATCCTTTTGCTTTAGTCATTACTAATGCTGTTGTCATAAATGTAATTAATGCTATAACAGGTCCTTTCCATTTTGCACCACTTAGTTTTTCTTGTTTTACTGATTCAATAATTATTGTTTTTCCTGTTTCTTCATCTATAGTTTCAGTTTTAATAATTTCGGTTTCATTTGTAACAACAACAGATTCATCTGTTATTGTTTCTTTAGCAATTCCATCAACATATTCTATTTTTGCATAAGGTATTTCGTTATATTGAACATCAAAAATATTTCCGACTGCACTACCTGCAAGTCCAAGTCCAATAATCATAATCATTGGTCCGATAACAATTGGTGGTAATAGTTTATCTATCCAGCTTTTTCCTAAGAATCTAACTATTATTGAAACAATAATATATACTATACCAACTACCATTACTCCAGTCATTGCACCTGATATTCCACCAGATATTCCTCCGTTATTTGCACTTCCTGCAATATAAGCAGCAATTATTGGTGATATAAATGCAAATGAACTTCCTAGAAATACGGGAGACTTTGCTCTTGTACATAAAATATAAATTAATGTACCTATACCTGCTGTTACTAATGCAACTGCTATAGATAATGCTTGTCCATCTACTCCTGCTGATGCAATTCCTGCATTTACTAAAATTGGAACTAATACTGTTGCTCCAAACATTGCAAAAACATGTTGAAATGACAATATAATCCATTGCCAAACTGGTGGTTTTTCGTTTACATCATAAAGCAATTTTTTTTCTTCCATTGAAGATTCCTCCTTTTAAATTTTTTTGGATATAAAAAAAATACTATTAAAAATAGTATTTCAGAAAGGAAAAATAGAAAAAGAAATAGAACTTGCATAAAGGCAAGTAGCTTTATTTTTTTTAAACAAAGAATCTTTTAATAATTTTTCCATTTTATACACCTCCCAGAAATAATACAATATTTAGAAAAAAATTTCAAGTATTTATGAAAAAAAAATAAATTTTTTGAAATTTTATGTCGAATAAATATGCATAATTATAGAAAATTAAATAAAATTTAAAATAGCTATTGCCAAATTTGAAATTTTGTTGTATATTATGTGAGGTTGTAAAAAATGGGAAAGGAAGGCAAAGTGAAAACATTTTTTGATGGAGTATTTATTTCTAAAGAAAAACTAGATCAAGCAGGAATTGAATACCCCATAAAGCTAGAATATTACAAAACATTAGGAGAAGAAAATGTTGAAGCAAAATTTGGAATAGAAGTTGTAAAAACCGAATTTTTTAATGGCAATGTTAGAGTAGAGACAAAAGAACTAAAAAGTATAACAGATAATGAAGACGAGCAAAACAAGTTATTAACTATATTAAGAAATAACGAGATTACACCAATTGGAGTAGATGATGTTTTGCAAGAATTGTTACAAGAATAAGTAACAGAAATGGAGAAATAAATGGAAAAAAAATTATAAAGAGATAGTATAAACAAGTATACTATCTTTTTAGTTGTATTTAAAAAAAGTAATTGATGAAATTTGTTAATTAATAGTAATTTTGCTACTAATGAAATACAGATGAAAGAGGTATTGGAAAACATAGTAAAATCGTCAAATATTAACACTGTGTATTTTTTACTTAAAAGTAGCAATAATCCTATATTTATGGATTTGTATTGATTTTTTGAGAAATGATACAAAATTGTAATATAAATGTAATCAAAACTTAATTATTGTTCTACACTTACGTAAATATAAGTTTCAAAACTATAGAAAAAAAGCATATTGACAAAAATAAAAAAAAAATTAAAATAATAATTAGAATGTTTTCTCGTCAAGATTAGGATATGACAGATTAACAGCAAAAAATTAATGATAGTATTTAACAATCATTGAATTAATTATGAGAAACAGAATAGAGCTAGTTTTACATAGCAAATAAATATATTAAAGAACAATTAGGGGGATAAAAGATGAAGTATACAAATAAGAGAGTTAATTCTATGAGTAATACATTTAATAAATGTATATGTAAAATAATATTACTGATTATTGTTTTTTGCGTATATTTGACGGAAAATGCATATGCAGAGGGTGAAACAAAGAACATAACAAGAGCATATTTTTGTTCAGAAATTATAAAATCAAATGCTACAGGTGATTGTATTCTATTAGAAAATTATGATTCAAATGGTAATAAAGTATATGGTCTAATTGATACAGGAAATCCAATAACAGATGATGATGGAAACATACTTCCGGTTGTTAAGAATTATTTAGAAAATCATGGAGTAACATCATTACAGTTTATGCTTATAACACATGCACATAATGATCATTTGGGTAATGCAGAACAAGTTTTAGAAAATTTTAATGTAGATACATTATATATTCAAGAAGCCGATAATGCATGGTCTACGAATACTCAGCAAGAAAAATTTCAAAATTTAATAGAGAAAGCTGTAGATAAAAATGTAAGAAAAATTATAGGAATAAGTTGGGCATTTCTAACTCATAGTGAGTATAGTCCTAGTTTTGATGAAACAATCAGAAATAAAATTATAAGTAATTCAAGTAATCAATCAAGATTTGAAGCATTTAATGAAACAAATACAGTATTTAGTTTTGGAAGTAGCACTATACAATTATTAAATTGGCAGTTATTCGATACAAATGGAAATCAATATATAACCGGAGTTACAACTAATACAACGAGAGAAAAGAAAGGAGAAAATAACAATTCTATAGTTGCTTTATTAACACAAGGAAACAAAAAGGCACTATTTACAGGAGATTTAAACAATTTAGATAAAGATGAGGAGAGAGGAATACTTGGAGATGAAGATAGATTAAAAGATATTATAGGTGATGTTGATTTCTTAAAAGCTGGACATCATGGTTTTGCAAATTCAAATACAGAGGACTATTTAAATACAATAAAACCAGAATATGTAGTAATAACAACGAATGAAAGTAATAAAATTTACTTTCAAGATTATCTAGATGAGAATAATGTTGATTATTTACGTGTAAAGCAAGACGAATATGGGGTAATAGCAACTTTTACAGAAACAGAGGTTTTTTTGGGATTGGAAACTAAGAACACTCCATTTAAGTTCTTAAATGGAACTCCATACTATATTGCAGATAAATATGGTAATTATCATGAGGTATCATATAGCATAGAATATGTGGATAAAAATATAGAGATAGATAGTTGGCAAGAATTAAAAGAAATAATTGACAGTAATAAAAATGAAGTTGTAGAAATAGATGATCAGAACAAAATATTTAAAACGTATAGATTAATAGTAAAATTAAAACCTGGAGATTGGAATGCAAATGAGTCAATAAAAATAGAAAAACAGCAAGATATTAGGCTGTATGCGGAAGATGATATAAATATATTAAGAGGTCAAGAATTAAAAGAATACTTATTTGAAACTGAAGGAAATTTGACTTTAGGAACTGAAGATATGACAGGAAGTATTATTTTAGATGGAAACAAAGAGAATGTAACATCTAATTCATCGTTAATATCAGTAGAAAAAGGAAAATTGAATTTATACAAAAACATAACATTATGTAACAATATGAATAAAGTTACAGAAATGAACTACAATGGTTCTAATAATAAACAGTATAATGCTTATGGATCTGGTATATATTGCAAAGAAGGAACTGTTAATATATATGGGGCAAAAATTATTAATAATGAACAAAGTATAGATCTTGATAGTATAATGATTTTACCAAAAGCAATTAATCATAATTATCAATTTAGAGCATTAGGAGCAGGAATATATGTCAATTCTGGAAAGCTTAATATGTATGAAGGAACAGTTAGTGGAAATAGAACAACAAATAATTCGAAAATACAGACACATCCTAATTTTTCTATCGTTAAAGAAAATGGTGAAATTTCTCAATATTCTGCTGGAGCAGGAATATATACTACAAGTTCAGATGTAAACATAGAAGGGGGAGAAATTTTAAATAATTCGATTACAAATAATGAAAATACATTAATTTCTACTTCTACAAGTTCAAAATACAGTACAAATATAACATCTCTAAATACAAATATTTTTGGAGTTGGATTAACTGTATCAGGAGGAACATTAAGAATATCTAATAATTTAAATGTATTAAATAATAGTGCTGAAAATAATTCAAGAATAGAAATTCAAGAAAATACATCAGTTAATAGTTCGGCATCTTCTAAAATAGTAGGACAACAAGTATATATAAGTACCTTGGATACAGCTGAAATAAATGGATTGAAGATTTTTGGTGGTAATACTATTAATAATGCTCAAATAATTAATAATGGAAACATTGGAAGTGATGGAACTGGTGAAGTTGATACAGAAAAAACGGGTGGAGGATTATTATTAAAAGGTATAAATAATGTTAATGTTAATAATTTAACAATTGAAAATTGTAGTAGTGATAAAGGAGGGGGAGTATATACATCTTCTTCAAAAGGAATAATATCAAATTCGGAAATTAAAGACAATGTTGCAACTATAGATGGAGGAGGAGTATATATTGCCAATAAATCTTGCAATATAGAATTAACTAATCTACAAATAAATAACAATAAAGCAGAAAATGGCAATGGAGGAGGAATATATACACAAGGTACTCTAAAGGTATCAGGAGAAAATACGCAAATTTCTGATAATGAAGCTAAAAATTCCGGTGGTGGAATAATGACTATTGCTAAAACAGAATTAAATGATGGAACAATAAGTTATAATAGGACAGATACAGGATCTGGCGGAGGTATTCAAGTAGACGGAACTCTAGTAATGAACGGAGGTATAATACAGAATAATACCGCAAAGAAAACTGGAGGAGGAGTAGATTTTACAAATGGAATAGTTGAAAAGTATGGAGGGACAATAGAAAACAATACAGCAGAAATAGAAGGAAATAATTCATATCCAGATCTTTCAAATAAGCATAAAATAACTTATGACTATAACAAAGGAACTCATACATTTGACACTAATTCATATATAGATACAGATTATAAAGTAAATTGGGATAAGGATTTTACTATTGAGTCAATTATGAACATACCTGAATTAAGGAAAAAATATCTAATTGCTGGGAACTATGCTAAAAATTCTAGTACAAGTAAAGACTTAAGCTTGGTAATTACAGAAGATAATAAAATAAGAGTATGGATAAATGGAGCGCAGAGAGGTTTAACAACAGATACAATAGCAGCAAATACAGACATAGCAATTACATTTAATTGGGAAGCAAGTACGAAGACATATACATTAACATCAACAGGAACTGATTCAAATACAAGTGTAACAGGAACATATAATATAACAGGAACCAATACAAGAAATATAAGATTTGGAACAATTGACTACAGGGCAGATAATACTGTATTGAAGCCATATACATCAAAACAATTTAGAATTTCAGAAGATGTAGTGTGTAATAGTCTTTTAGTAAATTTGCCAGATAATGCAACAGTTCCTGAATATGTATTGAAAGGTTGGTATACAGAAAGAAATAATGGTGTAGAGGTAACACCAGAATCAAGGATGCCAGAAACAGATACAATTTATTATGCACAATGGAATGAAAAGACTATAATATTTGATGATCAAACAATAACAAAGCAATATAGTACAAGAGCACAAACAGTAAATATAACACCAGCAACAGGAGAATCAGAAAAATATACGTATGAAAAAGTTTCAGGTGAGCCAGATATAGTAGTTTCAGGAGATGGAACAATAATTATACCAGCGGAAAAAGCAGTAGGAACATATACAGTGGTAACAAAGGCAGTGGATAGTATTTCAGGGGTTGAAGCGAATGGAACATATACTATAATAATAGAAAAAATATCAGCAGTAACTCCAATTGTAATGGCTTATAGTGGAGAATATAACGGAGAAGCTCATGGAGTGGTAGTAACAGCGGCAACTGGAGGAGAAGTACAATATAGTGAGGATGGAAGAAATTATTCAACGACAGCTCCATCATATAAAGATTTTACAAATGGAGAAAAAACTATATATGTAAAGGTTGTAGGAGATAGCAACCATAATGATTCAGAAGTAGTAACATCAACAATAAATATAACAAAGAAAACAATAACAGTTACAGCAGACAACAAAAATAAAGCACAAGGGGCAGAGAATCCAACATTTACAGCAACAGTAGGTACAACAGGAGTAGCTGGAGAAACAGGAAGAATTACAGGAAATCCAACAACAACGGCAACGACATTATCAGCACCTGGAACTTATGCTATTACACAAGGAGAAGTAGTATTAGCAGATAATTTACCATTTAAAGCTATAAATTATCAAATATCATTTGTAAATGGGGAATTAAGAATAGATCCAAAAGTAAGCTTTGATAAAAATGGTGGAGAAGGTTCAATGTCTGAACAAATAGTAACATATAATACTAATACAGCATTAACCCAAAATACATTTACAAGAGAAGGATATAGTTTTGTAGGATGGAATACACAACCTGAAGGAACAGGAACAGATTATGCTGACCAAGCAAATGTTGAATTAGCTGAAAACATAACTTTGTATGCAAAATGGACGACTAAATCATATAATTTAACATATGAAGTAAAAGGTGGAACAAATCATCCAGATAATCCGAGAGAATATACAGTAGAAGATGTAATTGTCTTCAAGAATCCAACAAGAGAGGGATATGAATTCTTAGGATGGTATGAAGATGAGAACTTTACAATACCAAAAGATGGAATATCACATGAAACAGGAGATAAGACAATATATGCAAAATGGAAAGTAAAAGATAATGTACCGTATAAAGTGGAACATTATAAAGAGACAACAAACGGAAATTATGAATTAGCAGTATCAGATGATTTTATAGGAACAGCAAATGAAACAGTAATAGCAACACCAAGAGAATTCGAGGGATATAAAGAAAATATAACACACCCAGAAAGAATATCAACAGGAGAAGTAAAAGAAGATGGAAGTGTAGTATTAAAATTATATTATAACAAAATAAAATATACAGTAACATTTGATCCAAAGAATGATACAACAATAGATGACCAAATAGTATTCCAAGGAGATAAGGCAGAAGAACCAACAAAACCAATAAGAGAGGGATATATATTTGAATATTGGTATTATTTAAATGATGAAGAAGAGCCAACAAAATATAATTTTGATAATTCAGTACTAAAAGATGTTTACCTTATAGCAAAATGGGAAGAAGTGCCAGTGGAAAATGGTGATGAAGAGCCAAAAAATGAAGAGCCAAAAAACGAAGAACCAAAAAACGAAGAACCAAAAAATGAAGAACCAAAAAATGAAGAGCCAAAGAATGAAGAACCAAAAAATGTAGAGCAAAAAAATGGAGAACAAAAGGATGTGAATCAAGAGAAAGACGGGCTAAAGAAATCATCAGAAAATACCAGCAAGCTACCAAAAACTGGATTTAAAACAGGAATAGTATTATCTGGAATAACGTTAATAACAGTAGCAACAGTAAGTGGAGTAGAATATATCAAAATAAAGAAAAGAATGGAATAAACTCCAAATAAATAAAAGATAGTCAGAAAATTAAGTTCTGACTATTTTTTTTAAAATATTGAAACTTAAATTAGTTGTAGCATTGACTTTTGAAAAAAAAGTATATATAATTTACAAGAATTTATAATACAAGGAGGAAATAATGGCAGATAAATTAATTATTGTGGAATCACCTGCAAAGGCAAATACCATAAAGAAGTTCTTAGGTGGAAGCACAAAGGTTGTGGCATCTATGGGGCATATTAGAGATTTACCAAAATCAAAGCTTGGTATTGATATAGAGCATGATTTTGAACCAGAATATATAAATATCAGAGGAAAAGGGGATTTAATAAAAGCCATAAAAAAGGATGCTGGAGTAGCAAAAACAGTATATCTTGCAACCGACCCGGATCGCGAAGGAGAAGCAATAGCATGGCACTTAGCTAACATTTTAGATGTGGAAAGCAAAAAAATCACAAGAGTTACATTTAACGAAATAACTAAATCTGCTGTTCTAAAAGCAATAAAAGAACCAAGAGATATAGATATAAACTTAGTAGATGCTCAGCAAGCAAGAAGAGTATTAGATAGAATTGTTGGATATAAAATAAGTCCAGTATTATGGAAAAAAGTTAAAAGAGGACTATCTGCAGGAAGAGTTCAGTCTGTGGCAGTTAAGCTAATTGTGGATAGAGAAGAAGAAATAGAAAAATTTATACCGGAAGAGTATTGGAATATATATGTAAATTTACTAGATGAAAAATCTAATAAAGATTTTATGGCACACTTTACAGGAAAAGAAGGAAAAAAACAAGACCTTCATTCTAAAGAAGAAGTTGATAGCATTTTAAAAGAAATTAAAAATGCAAAATATATAGTAACTGATATTAAAAAGGGAGAGAAAAAAAGAAATCCAGCACCACCATTTACAACAAGTACAATGCAACAAGAAGCTTCAAGAAAAATTAATTTTACGTTGAAGAAAACGATGAGTGTGGCGCAGGGATTATATGAAGGCGTTAAACTTCCACAGGGACATACAGGTTTAATTACATATATGAGAACAGATTCAACCAGAATTTCAAATGAGGCAAGAGCACTTGCAAAAGAAGTGATTTGTAAAAACTTTGGAGAAAAGTATTACGAAAATAGATTTTATAGGACATCAAAGGATGCACAGGATGCACACGAAGCAATTAGACCTGCACATATAGAACTTGCACCAGATGATATAAAAGAACATTTATCTCCAGACCAATATAAATTGTATAAATTAATTTATAACAGATTTTTAGCAAGCCAAATGTCAGCTGCTGTATATGATACAATGAATGTAACAATAAATGCTAATAATTATGATTTTAAAGCAAGTGGACAAAGTTTAAGGTTTAAAGGATTTATGGCATTATATGTTGAAGGAACAGACACAAAAGAAAAAGAAGAACAAGAAATGCTTCCAGAGCTTATTTTAAACCAAGAAGTAAAACTAAAAAAAATAGAACCAAAGCAAAGCTTTACAGAACCACCAAGTAGATATACAGAAGCAAGTTTAGTTAAAGCTTTAGAAGAAAAAGGTATAGGAAGACCATCAACATATTCGCCAACAATTTCTACAATTTTAGATAGATATTATATTAAAAAGGAACAAAACAACTTGTTCCAACAGATTTAGGAAAAGTTGTAAATAAACTTCTAGTAGAAAATTTTGCAGACATAGTAAATGAAGAATTTACAGCAAATATAGAAACAGATTTTGATAAAGTTGCAGAAGGAAAAGAAGAGTGGAAAAAGGTTATAAGAGAGTTTTACAAACCATTTATAAAAGAAGTAGAAAAAGTTGAAAAAGAACTTGAGCATGTTGAACTTCAAGATGAGGTATCAGATGTTGTATGTGAAAAATGTGGAAGACTTATGGTATATAAATATGGTAGATATGGTAAGTTTTTAGCATGTCCAGGATTTCCTGAATGTAAAAATGCTAAACCAATTGTTGAAACAATAGATGTACCTTGCCCGGTATGTAAGGGAACAGTTCAAGTAAAGAAAACAAAAAGGGGCAGAAAATTCTATGTTTGTGAAAACAATCCAGAGAAATGTAATTACATTTCATGGAATAAACCTAAGCCAGGAGAAAAATGGTCTCCAGAAGAAAATGAAAAAGTAGAAGAAAAAAAGAAGACAACAAAAAAATCTAGAAGAAGAACTACTAAAAAGAAAAAATAAAAGCTAATTAAGAGCAGGTTCTTACTGCTCTATTTAGGTTTGTATATTTTTAAGTTTAAATAAAACAAAATTATAAAAGGAAGAAAATATGCAAGAGCAAATATATAAATTAATAAATCAAGAATCTTTTGAATTAAAGCACATTTTTGACTGTGGACAATGCTTTAGATGGAACGAAGAAAATAATAAAAGTTATACAGGTGTTTTTAAAGGAAATATTCTTAATGTAAAAAAAGAAAATGATACAATTATTTTTAAAGGCATTGTAAAAGGGAATATAAAAGAGGTTGTAGAAGATTATTTTGATTTAAAAAGAGATTATTCAAAAATAAAAAATGAACTATCAAAAATAGATAGTAATTTAAAAACAAGTGTAGAATATGGAAATGGTATAAGAATATTGAATCAAGATTTAATAGAAACTATTTTGTCTTTTATAATTTCTGCGAACAATAATATTCCGAGAATTAAAGGAATAATAGAAAGAATATGTAAAAGTTATGGGGATAAAATTACGTGGAATGAAAAGACCTATTATACATTTCCTAGCTTAGAGCGATTAAAAGATGTAAGTGTAGAAGAATATAGAAATCTAGGATTAGGATTCCGAGATAAAAGAATTTATGATACTGTACATATGCTATTAGAAGGAAAAGTAGATTATAAAAAATGGTATAACGAAAAAGATACTTTAAAAGTTAGAGATGAGCTTTTAAATCTAGCTGGAGTTGGGCCTAAAGTTGCAGATTGTATATTATTATTTTCAGATTTAAAGAGATTTGATGTGTTTCCAATAGATGTTTGGGTAAGAAGAGTTATGAATGAACTTTATATAAAAAATCCAGATGAAACAAAAGTAAATAAAAAAGAAATCGAAAAAATTGCTTATCAAAAATTTGGAAATTTAGAAGGAATTGCTCAACAGTATTTGTTTTATTGGAAGAGAGAAGCTTAGATTAAAAATAAAAATATTTTTGCAAAAAAATGTTCTGTTCCTATTGATATATTTTTGAATATATGTTATATTAACTAACATAGGAAATGACAATAAGCAGATGTGGTTTTGCCACCAAAAATAAAATGAACTCACATCTGTACTTTGACGAGTAGATGTGAGTTTTCATATATTCTCGGCAAAACCACGTTTGTGGAATTGTCATTTTCTATATTTATTATACAACAATAGAATAAAAAAGTCAACAAATTTTTAACGGAAGATTACATATCTTGTAAAGCTAAATATATTAGGAAAAAGAGGAAAAATAGATGTACCTTAAAAGATTAGAAATGCAAGGATTTAAGTCTTTTGCAGATAAAACAATTTTAGAATTTATGCCAGGAATTACAAGTGTAATTGGGCCAAATGGTTCAGGAAAAAGTAATATTGCAGATGCTATTCGCTGGGTTTTAGGAGAACAAAGTATAAAAGAACTTCGTGGTGGTAAATCTGCAGATATAATTTTTGCAGGAACACAGAATAGAAAATCATTAGGATTTGCAGAAGCTTCGCTTGTATTTGATAATATGGATGGAAAATTACCTATAGAGTACCAAGAAGTTATTGTTACAAGAAGAATATATAGAAGCGGAGAAACAGGGTATTTTATAAATAAGGTTCAATGTAGACTAAAAGATATATTAGAATTATTTATGGATACTGGAATTGGAAAAGACGGATATTCTATAATTGGTCAAGGAAAAATAGATGAGATTTTAAGTAATAAATCAGAAGATAGAAGAAATGTATTTGAAGAAGCAGCAGGTATTGTTAAATTTAAAACAAGAAAAGAAGAATCTGAAAAAAAACTAGAGCGTACTAAACTAAATGTTTTAAGAATAAATGATATTATATCTGAAATAGAAGGAAACCTAGAGCCTTTGAAGGTACAAAGTGAAAAAGCAAAAAAATATGTTGATTTAAAATCAGAACTTAAAAATATAGAAGTAGGACTTTTTGTTCATAATATAGAAAGATATAAATCAGATTTAGAAAAAACAGTTCAAGATGCGACTATCATACAAGAAAACTGTGATTTAGAAGAGGGTAAACTTGAAAAAATAAAAATAATAAAAGAAGATTTAAAAAGTACAATTGATGAATTAACAGAAAATATTGAGAAAACACAAAATCTTGGATTTACTAGCCAAAAAGAAATTGAAATGTTAAATTCTGATATTAATGTTGCTAAATCAAAAATTCAAAACAACGAAGAAAACAAAGAAAGATTTAATCAAGAAATAGAAGAAATCAAGCAAAAGATTGAAAAATCAACACAAGATATGGAATTAAAACTTAGTAGGAAAGATGGATTAAAAGAAAATAAAGAAAAATTTGAAAAAGAACTTGAGGAAAAGACTAAAAAATTAGAAGAAATAAATAAAACATTATCTGAAAAAGAATTGGAAATAGAAGAGGATAAACGAAAACTAGAAGAAAATATAGATACTAAGTATGAAATAGAAGGCTTTATAAATGAGCAAAAAGTAAATATTTCAAATATAGAAAAAAGAATGAATCAAATTCAAAATGAAATTTCAAATTCAATTTCAGAGCTAGATAATACACGATTCACAAAGGAAGAGCTGGAGAAAGGCTTTTATGAAGTTCAAAAACAAAAAAATGAAAAGCAAAAAGAATTAGAAAAAATAAAAGAAAAAAATAATGTAATTAATGAGAAAATAAAATCAATTGATATAAAACTAAATAATAGTGTGCAAGAGCTTAATTTTAAAGAATCAAAATATAAGTTTTTAGTAGAAACTGAAAAAGAAAAAGATGGATTCCAAAGAAGTGTAAAAACTCTATTAAAGGATTGTGAAAAAATAAAAGAGCTTGGACAAGGTGTTAGAGGAGCAATTGCAGAACTTATAGATGTTCCAGAAAATATAGAAACAGCAATAGAAATGGCACTAGGTGCAAGTATGCAAAATGTTGTTACAGACAATGAACAAGATGCTAAAAGACTAATAGAGCATTTAAGAAAAAATAATTTAGGAAGAGCATCATTTTTACCAATTTCAAATGTTAAAGGAAAAAAATTAGACAAAATAAAAGGCAATAACAAGGGTGTGCTTGGGATTGCATCTGACTTAATAAAATATGATAAAAAATATGAAGGTATTATTTTAAATTTACTTGGAAAAACTGTTATTGTAGAAAATATGGATATTGGAATAGCGATTGCTAAAGAAAATGGACATTCATTTAGGATAGTAACATTAGATGGAGATATCATAACTACAACAGGGGCAATGTCAGGTGGATCTGTAAGTAAGAAAACAGTTAATATTTTAGGTAGAAGCAAACAGATAGAAAATTTAGCGAAAGAAATTGAACAAATAAAAGAAAATCAGAATAAACTAAAACAAGAAAAGGAAGATATTTTAAAATCTTCTGAAGATTTTTTGAAAACTGTTCAAGATATGGAAAATGATTTACAGACTATAGAAATTAAATACAATGTAGAAAATGAAAAAATAAACACCGTAAATCAAAATATTCAAAGAATTTCTAATATTTTAGAAAAATTAAAACAGGAAAAACAAGATAGTGAAAATAAAAAAGAAGAGTATTTAAGAACTATAGAACAGGAAAATGTTAAGAAGTTAGCATTAGATGAGGAAAATGTAAATTTAAAAGAAAAGATTGCACAGTTTTCTGATTCAAATAAAGATAAACAAAAAGAAGTAGATGACTTGAATTTTGATATTACAAATTTAAAAATATCAGTATCATCATTTAATGAAAGTGAAAACTCTATAGATGAGATGACAGAGCTTTTAAAGCAAGAAATAGAAAATCAAAAAAGCAATATTGAAAATAAAAAACAACAAATAGAAAAGATGAGTGCAGAGCAAGTTGAGCTTGATAATAAAATAAAAAAAGAAGAAAATAAAATAGAAGAAATAAAAGATAAAGTCACTAGAAGTGATAGTGACATCGAAAAAATGAAACAAGAGAGAATAAAATCAAATGAAAAACTTTCTCAAAAAGAAAAAGAAGAAGTTGATGAATTTAAAATAATTGAAGATTTAAAATCTCAAATTGTAAAACTTGAAGTGAAAAAGACAAAACTTGATGAAGATTTAAACAATGTAATTACTACACTTTGGAATGAATATGAACTTACACCAAATGCATGTGAAGGATATCAAAAACCTGAAAATATCGCATTAACAACAAGAAGAGTAAATGCATTGAGACAAGATATACGTGAGCTTGGTTCTGTAAATGTTGATTCAATAGAAGAATACAAAAATTTAAAACAAAGATATGATTTTATGTGTGAGCAACGTTTAGATTTGGAAAATACGTCTAGCAAATTGAGAAGCATTATTTCAGAAATTACTGAAAATATGAAAGAACAATTTAAAGAAAAATTCAAAATTATTAACGAAAATTTTGGAGAAACATTTAAAGAACTATTTGGTGGAGGAGAAGCAAAAGTTGTATTACAAGATGAAAACAATATTCTAGAGTGTGGAATAGATATTATTGCTCAACCACCAGGAAAAAAACTTCAAAGTATGGCACTTTTATCAGGAGGAGAAAGAGCATTTACTGCAATTGCACTTTTATTTGCAATTTTAAAAATGAACCCAGCTCCATTCTGTGTGCTAGATGAAATAGAAGCTGCTCTTGATGACGTAAATGTTAATAGATATGCAGAGTTCTTAAAGAAATTTGCAAAAGGTACACAGTTCTTAGTAATAACACACAGAAAAGGAACAATGGAAGCGGCAGATACAGTTTATGGTGTAACTATGGAGGAAAAAGGAATTTCTAAATTGCTTTCTATGAAGTTAAAGTAAATATATATTATTTTACTAAATTTATGTAAGGAAATATACTAAAATGGGGATTTTTGAAAAAATAAAAAAATTTTTTGGAGGAAACAAAGGAAATCTATTAAATAGCGCGAACACAGAGAATTTAAAAGGATATAATAAACAATATGAAGAAGATAAAGATTATCTAGAAAGTGAAATTAAGAGATTAGAAGAGACAAGAGATAGAAAGAAAGCATGGCATGATAAATTATTACAACGTGATTTTTCAGATATTATATCAGAAGAATACAAGTATAAACTAGAAAATGATGAGGGTGAATATAAGAAAGCATTATCTAAAGCATTTAATGAATATCAAGGATGGGAGTATTCATTAAGGGAAGAATATTTAAAATTGCCCTTTATTCGTCCTAATACGCAATCTGATATTGATGAAAGAAAACAAATTGACGATAATTTTTTCAAATTAATTCATCAGGCAGATCCTGAAAGCAGATTAAATTTAAGATTTCATGGTACATCTATACATTTTGCAAAGGAGATTATTGAGAACGGAGGTATTTTTTCATCAAGAGATAGATTGGGCGGATATGCTAGTAGTACGAATTCATATGGAGAAATCTCTGTAACATCTTTAGAAAATGTTAAGCATTACTTTCCACATGGTATGCCATACCATTTAGATTTTAGTATGGGACTTATGGATATTAATAAATATGATAGATCATATCCAGCAGGATGTCTATTTGTATTGATTCCAAGAAATCAAGAAGAATCTGATATGATTGAAACAGGACAAATGTATAATGTTAACTTTAAGGAGAATCCAAACACATTATATGCTGTTATGACAACAACAGAGAATCTTGAAAAAG
The DNA here is from genome assembly GCA_964437015.1 of uncultured Clostridium sp. Classification (GTDB taxonomy): domain Bacteria; phylum Bacillota; class Clostridia; order TANB77; family CAG-508; genus CAG-269. Next base: position 22,872 of record CAYTEX010000001.1, read on the forward strand.
TAAAACAATGGATGATAGAAAATGGATTAAATAGTAATAAGGTTTGTACAATGGATGGATTAGTGAAAAAAGCTAAAAGAGATGCGGTAGTTTCAAAATGTGATGTAAGTAATGTTAGTATTTATGATAAAGCAAATATTCCAGACAATAGCGAAATTGAAAGGTAATAAAAATAGTATAAAAAAAAAAAATCTGGTAATAATTCTAATATATAAATTACAGGAGGAAGTTTATGGAAAAGAGCCAGATGAAAAATATGGTAGTGTTGAGAAATTTACCATCTAATTTAGTAGAAGAAGCGATTGTTATTTTTAAAACGAGAAGAAGTGCAAAAGAGTTTCAATACATAGACAAAATAGAAAGTAAAAAAAATGATCAAAACAAGAAAAATACAAAAGATTATATGGTTCACGAAGCGGAAAGCGTAATTTCAAGTTATATTAAAAATAATGAAAAGAAAGCAATAAGAGTTAATAATTCTAATGTTAATAAAAATTACAAAAGATTGAAACTATACAGTATTATAATTAGCATTGCATTTCTTATAGCATTATTTTGGTAAAAATATAAATTAATATCATAATATAGAGAAGTCATGGTATAAAACCGTGACTTTACTTTTTGTGTATGAATAAAATCTTTCTCTAAGACATAGTATTTAATAAATTAGTTCAAATATGAATGTAAGATACATAGGAAGGAAAAAGAGTATGGAAAGAGCTATGTCTATTGAGGAGAAAATAAGAAGGGCAGAAGAGATATATAATAGAAGAAACGGAAATAATTATTATACAACATATAAATCTAATCAAATAGAAAAGAAAACTTCATCTTTATCAAAAAAGCTTATTAAGCAGATATTTATCTGTTTATTAATTTATGCTGTGTTTTATGTTACAACAAACAGAGAGTATTTTTTATCAAAGGAATTTAGAAATAAAGCAGAAGAATTTACATCTCAAAGTGAAAGTCTAAGTAATATATATAACTATATTATGGGATATGTAGATAAATTTTTTAATATAAATGAAGAAAATAGCAAAGATACAGAAGAAACTCACCCAACTGAAAATTCAGATCCTCAAATGCAAAATCAAACAGAGACTGAAAACAGTAGCGATACAGGAAAAAAAGTTGAAAATGAACAAAATATAGGTGGCTCAAATGAAAGCATTGAAGATGAGGCACCAAAAACACAGGAGGAAATTGATGCAGAAGAAATAAAAAGTAAAATAGATTTTATTGTTCCGCTTGAAGGAACAATCAGCTCAACTTTTGGATGGAGAAATCCAACAACAGCAACAGTGCCAAAATATCATACAGGATTGGATTTAGCAGCACCTACAGGTACAATAATAAAATCTGCAACTGATGGTGTTGTTACAATGGTTTCAAGCTATGGAGATTATGGAAAACACTATAGAATACAAAATGATGATGTAACAATAATTTATGCTCATTGTAGTAAATTATATTTAAATGAAGGAGATTATGTGATTCAAGGACAAGAAATTGCAGAAGTTGGTTCTACTCGGAAATTCAACTCGGACCACATTTACATTTTGAAATAAGAAGGGAAGATAGATTGGTAGATCCACAGTTGATATTAAATATTTAAAATATGTTTATTTAGCGAGTTTCTAGATTTGAAGATAATATATAAAATTAGTAATTTAGGTGGGATGTAAAAGGTCGGAAGTAGGGTGTACTACCTCTAACCTCTGACTTCCAACCTCATATTTTAGCTAAAGGAGTAATATGATATTAAGAATTGATTTAAAGATTTTTTTAATACTAATTCTTTTTTATTTTACAAAACAATTAGAAATCTATAGTTTAATTATGATTTTTGCAATAATACATGAACTATGCCATTTATTTGCAGGATTAGTTTTAAAAATGAAAGTAAAACGAATAACAATAATGCCAGTGGGTCTTTCTATAGAATTTAAAGTTCCATATCAAGATCTTAATATAAAAATTTTAAAATCCAATAAACACGAATTAAAAAAGATTTTTATTGCAATAGCAGGTCCACTAATTAATATAATTATTTTATTTATAACATTTTTTTTAAATATAAAAATAGAATTAAAATATTTAATTATATATTCAAATTTAGTAATAGCAGTATTTAATTTATTACCTATTTATCCTTTAGATGGTGGAAGAATATTGAAATCTATTTTATGCTTGATTAAGGGGAAAAAAAGGGCAGAATACTTAATTAATAAAATCTCAAATATTATGTTTTTTTTAATGATGTTTGTTTTTAGTATATTAATTTATTATTTGAAAAATATTTCAATTTTAACTATTATGTTATATCTGTTATACATAGTTACAAAAGAAAATAAAATATATAAAATGAAAATTAGGATGTATGAAATAATAGACGAGAATTGAAAAAGAACAACAGAGTTACTAATATTTAGGTATTTGGCAAAGGTTTAAGAAAGTTTGAGAGTATCTGCTGGAAAATTAGATATTATGATAAAAAAGACTTATAATTCAACAAATAAATAATTAATATGTAAATAATTATATTACAATATTATTACAATAATATTATTTTTTTATAACAATAAACATATTAAATATGAAATATGATAAAATCAAATAGGATATTATAAAATATATACTTAAAAAATTACATAATGAATTATTTGTTTATTATATAGGGGTTTAAGATGAAAAAAGAAAACATAGATGAATTGTTTAATTATATTGAAACAGATAACATTGAAGGTGTTTTGAAATTTGTTGATAATAAAGAATTGAAAGAAACTTTATTAAGGGAATTAGAACAAGATGATATTTCTGAAGACAATTATAAAAATGCTATTTATGATATATATGACAGATTAAATGGTGAAATTCTTAATTATTTTGAAGAAAAACTTGTAATTTTTGGAGTAGAAGAAGTTTTTAAGGATGAAGAAAGAAAAAAGAATGCTAAAAAAAGAGTAACGAATAATATACAACAAATGATACAAGGAAAAAGTGATTCCGAAAAGTTAGCATTGGTACAAGAGGCATTAAGTGATTTTGAAAAATTTGAGATTATTAAAAGTATAGATGATGATTTTATAAAAGCAGAAGCTTTGAGTACCTTAGAAAATCATTTTTATAGAACAGAAATTATAAAGAATTTTAAAAATGATGATTTAAAACAACAAGAATTAAGTAAAATTTATCATGATGATTTTAAGGTACAGATTATAGAAAGCTTTAAAGACGAAAAACTAAAAGTAAACGCTTTGAAAGAACTTGAATTTGATACTTATAAAGCATATATTATAAAGAATCTAAATGATGACGAATTAAAAATTGAAGCATTAAATAATCTAGAAGATGAACGTTATAAACTAGAAGTTATAGAAAGCATAAAAGATGATAAAATAAAAATAAAATCTTTAAAGTTTATCAAAAGTGAAGGGGATAAACAAATTGTAATAAAAAGTATAAAAGATGAAGAGTTAAAAGTAGAAGCATTAAATGAAATAACTAGACAAGTAACTCGTTATCAAATTATAGGGGATTTAAAAGATGAAAACATAAAAATAAAGGCATTAAGTTATTTGAAAAATCACAAAGATAGACTTAACATTATATTAGATTTAAAAGATGATAGATTAAAAATAGAAACATTAAGTGAGCAAGAAGATGAATGGTATAAAACCTTAATTATAGAAAGTATAAAAGAAGATAGTTTAAAATTAAAGGCACTAAAAGAAATTCAGAACGAAGAATATAAAACGAGTATTATAAAAAGTATAGATGAAGATAAACTAAAAGTTGAAGCATTAAAAGAAATTCAAAATGAAAAATATAAATCAAGCATTATAGAAAGTTTAAAAGATGACAAGTTAAAAATACAAGAATTAAAAGAAATTCAAGATGAAGCATATAGAACAAATATTATAAAGAGTTTAAAAGATGATAATCTAAAAATACAAGAATTAAGAAAATTAGAAATTGTTCCTTATAAAGTAATAATAATAAATAGTATCCAAGATAATAATTTAAAAATAGAGGCATTAGATGAATTTGAAAATGATAGTTATAAAGTTCAAGTTATGCTTTCTTTTAACGATGAACTAAAAATAAAAGCGTTAAGAAAATTGGATAATGATGATAATAGAGTGCGTATTATATTAACTATTTATGGTGATAAACTAAAAGTTAAAGCATTAGGTGAATTAAAGGATGAATGGAATAAAGTAAGCGTTATAAAAAATCTTGAAGATGGAGATCTCAAATTACAGGAGATAAGTAAGTTACCAAAAGACATTATTCCAGTGGCAAGCAGGAATGTTAGATTAAATATTGGAAATATTGAATTTATAAAAAACAATTTAAAGCAATTTTTAGAATTTGAAGGAATAAAAAATCAAGTAGGAAAAAAACAAATAATTGAAAGACTGAGTTTGAAAAATGCTGATTTTTTAAGGACGGTAGATTTTAGGATATTAGATGAAAAATATCTAAATATATTTGGAGAAGATAAGATTAATTTGATTTCATGCTTCCCCGATGTACAAGAAAGCATAGTAAATTTAGAAGATAAGCAATTAACAGTATTTGCAAGATGTATTAATACATATTTAGAAGAAAGACCAACTGAAGATGAATGGACAGTTTTAGCACAGGAAATATTGAATAATATAGGGGAATATAATGAACTATTTGAAACTTTAGAAGATATAGATTCTTTACAGAATCAGGATATTTTTAAATTAATATATGTATTGCAAAATGAAAATTATTGCGAAATTAAAAATATTTCTGAAGTAAGAAATTTTCAAAATACACTTGATAATAAGAGTAGAAAAGTAATTAATAGTGATATAGAAGATGTAGATGCTAAAAAGAATGCTGTCTTTTGGAAAATATTTGGACATGATATAAATTATGCTCGTAAGTTAATAAATCTTTATGGTGATGATATTGGTAATTTAAATAATGGAGAGATGAAGGATTATATTAAAGCCATAATGGAATTGGATAAAACTAATGATATAGATGTTTTAAAAGATATATTTGAAAATTGTTCTTTTGCTCAAATAGATAAAGTATCAATTGAAAGAAATCTAAAGACTGAATATGGCAAAATGTTTAATGAAGGATTATATCGACCTGAGAGAATTTCTAAAAAGAATGAGCCAATAGATTTGAGAGGAAGAACAGATTTAGAGGCTAAAATAGGCATAGATAGAAATATCGAAGATAAACCAATTGAAGAATATGCTTTAGAAAAAACAAAGATTTACAATAATATTAGGATTCAAGTTTCACTAAATGAAATTATAAAAGAAGCAAAAGGTTTAGAAGAATTATTTGATAAAGCAGAAAGTATTCAATCCCAAAACCATTCAACATCACCAGTGCATGGAGTTCAACATGTAAAAAATGTATTATTATTATCAAATTATATAGGATTAAAAAATGGTGTATCACATGAAGATTTAGAACTTATAAAAGAAGCTGCAATTTATCATGATGTTTTGCATGAAAAATCAGGGGATCCAAAACATGCAAAGGCAGGAGCAGAGTGGTACATACAGAATGTGAATACCAGTTTGAATAAAGATGAAGTAGCATATTTAATTGAAGCACATGAATTGAAAAATGAAGAGCAATTTTCGGAATTGGCATTAAGTAGATTTTCAAATATAGATGAAAAACGTAAAGAGAAACTAATTAAATATGCTAAAATATTACAAGATGCTGATAGATTAGATATGCTAAGATATGACATAGAAAATCCTAAAACTCAAAGATTTGATGTTGCGAGATTGAATGATTTAAATAACACAGAGTTGATTTCAGCTGTGATTGAATTAAATACAAAGGAATCAATAACCAATGGATATTTACAAGTAAAAGATGATAAAGTTGGGCTAAGCAATGTTATTGAGGCTGGAACAGATTTTAAAATTCTTATGACTGCTGTAGGAGCTTTTTCTGGTATAAATCCTGAAAATTATAAAGAAGATTGGAACAGACCAGCACTTGCATCACAACATTTTTGTGCAAGTTATATTAGAAATGATATGATAGGAACAGCACCTATAAAAAATATTTGCTATGGATTTTCTAGTATGAAAGATGATGCTTTAGTATTATCTGGTTCAAGAGATATATATTCATCTAGAACAGGCTTTAATTCAACAGCAAAACATGATGAAAAGTATTATACACCTGATGAACAAATAAATAATACTAGAAAATATAATGAAATGGATTATAGGAGAATACAAGGAGGAGAAAAGAAACAACCAGATTATATTCTGATTTTTAGAAAAAATGGTAGTATTCCTAATATGAAAGAAGCACAAAAAGCTTCTAAACAATGGGGTGGTATGCCAATTGTTGTAGTAGATATAGATGCATGTTTAGAATCAGAGAGAGCAAAGGTTGATGAAATGTTAATTAACTATAAGGAAAATCCAACTTCAGAGTTAGCAAAAGATATAATTCAAAAAGTTAGAAATAATAGAGTTACAGAAGCCAGCTTTTGCGAAGAATTAGAGGAACAATTAAAAAGAATAAAAGAGAATATTGATATAGAACAGGGAGATGGAACTAAAAAACAAAACGTAAAAATTGAAAACTTAAGAGAACTGTATGGTAATGTTTCTGCAGAAGATAGAATTAAAACTTCAAAAAGAATAAAAGAGATTTATAAAATGATTATACAAGCAAAGGAGAAGCAAAATAATGGAAGATAATAATAAGTATTTTTATAGCGAAGACAAAGAAATGAACAAAAAAGTTGTTCAAAATGTAAAAAATGTACTAGAGATAGTAAATAAACATAAGAATAAAACTGAAGATAGAGATTAAGAGGTAAGATTATGGTTAATACAATAAATCAATCATTTTCAGAGGTATATGATATTATTATGCATTTTGAAAAAGATTTGTTTAATAAAATACCTAAAGGTTTTTTGAAAATGATAAAACAAAATAGAGATTTGAAATATAAAGTCGATATTGATTATGATAAAAATATAAATGAACAGGATTTATTACAAGATACTAGAGCTATTTTATCGCTTATATATAGAGATTATTTGTGTTCTCCAGAAGAAAAAATAGAACTTATAAAAAAAGATAAGATGGAGTTAGTAAGAGAAGAAGAAAAAAGAAGAGAAAAATATAATACAGATGACATATTTAAAAAGAAAAGCATTATTTTGGAACAAGTAAATAATGAAACAGCTAATAATATCAATGATTTAGAAGATAATATGCAAATAATCAAATATGAAAAGTCTTTATTTAAAAGGGTAATTAATAGAATTTTTAAATTTTTACATATAATAAATTAATAAAATTTTAATTTATTGCCACTTTATCCTTTAGATGGTGGAAGAATATTGAAATCTATTTTATGCTTGATTAAGGGGAAAAAAAGGGCAGAATACTTAATTAATAAAATCTCAAATATTATGTTTTTTTTAATGATGTTTGTTTTTAGTATATTAATTTATTATTTGAAAAATATTTCAATTTTGACTATTATGTTATATTTGTTATATATAGTTACAAAAGAAAATAAACTATATAAAATGAAAATGAAGATATATGAAGAGATTGGAAACAATAGAAAAGAGACAATATAAAATAGAATGGTGGTTATTCAATAGGTAACCACCATTCTATTTAATTTTTTAATAGCAATACTTATGTTTCTTTAATAAATTTTGTATATAGCAAAGCATCACAATCTTTATAATAATTTTTTCTTGCCCCTACTTCTTTAAAACCAAAAGTTTTATATAGTTCTATTGCTGTTAAATTTTTTGAGCTAACTTCTAAATTTATTATATTCATGTTTTTTTCTTTGCAAAAAATAATAATATACTTCATTAGAATTTTGGATATACCGTTTTCCTCTAAAAGATTTTTTTATAACAATATTAGTTATTTCAGCTGTATCAATTATCATTAAAACCCCAACAAAACCTATAATTTCGTCATTAAATTTTGCTACAAAGTAAATAGAATTTGGATTTTCAATTTCACTTTTAAAAATATCATAATTCCAAAAATCATCAAATTCAGTTTCTAAAGTATCTTGTATTTCATTTAAATCAGACATATTCATAACAGAGATTTCAATTTCGTTTTCCTGCATTTAGTTTTTCCTCCATCTTTTGTTCCGCTTCTGATTTTCTTAAGTAAAGCGGTTCAAGTTTTAAATAATCTGGATTAGATCTATTTCTATAACCTAAAATACCGATGTTTTTTGCATATAATTCGTTATTATCCGCAAAAGAACTTCTTGGAAGATAACTCAAAATGGTTTCTTTATTTTTGGTAGCACCATCTCCAACAAAAGTTATGGAATATTCAGGATTTATTTGTTTTAATTTTTGAAGTAAATCTGTTATATTTTCAAAAGATGCTTTTCTTTTTACTATGTAATTACCATTACTGTTTTCAAGAATTTCGGCAAATACATTATTTCGCCTTGCATCAATTAAAGAACATATAACACCTGTGTTTGCAACATTTAAGCTAAGTCCTTCTAGCGAATTTACACAAACATATTTTAAATTTAAACTATCCACAAAAGCCTTTACAGTAGCAATTCCAATACGTATTCCGGTAAAAGAACCGAGGACCAATATCTATTGCTAATAAATCTATGTCTTTTAATTGTAAGTTAGTTTCTTCTAGAATTTGACAAATAAGTGGTAGTAAGCTTTCAGAATGTGTTAAACCATTATTTAAATTTACTTCTTTTATTACTTGTTCATCTTCTAAAATAGCAACTCCACATATTGAAGAAGATGATGTGATACTTAGTGTTTTCATAAATGCGTCCTTTCATAATTTTTGTAATTTATCCAAAATAGTTTCATATTTTTTTCCAACAGCTTCAAAATTTAGTATTCTGGTATTTTCATTTTTATCACTTTTTTCAAATACAATTTTTATAAGTTCTAAAGGAAGGGCATCTTCGATTTGTTCGCCCCATTCAATTAGACAAATTCCTTTATCAAAATATTCTTCTCCTCCAATTGCATAAAATTCATCTATATCGAATAATCTATACACATCAAAGTGATAAATTGTGGAAAAAGGAGTTTTATATTCGTTTACAATGTTAAAAGTTGGGCTAGAAATTTCATCTTGTAAATTATAATATGATAAAAAGCCTTCTGTAAATTTTGTTTTACCAGAGCCTAGTTCACCAGTTAAAACAACAGTATCACCGTAGCTTAAAAATTTAGCTAGTGTTTTTGCGATTTTTATTGTATCCAAATCAGAATTAGATATTATTTTTAATTTTTGCATATAATAATCCTTTCTATATGTATATATTACTACAAAAAGCAAGAAATTTCAACAATTTTATCAAATATCAAATCAGGTGTTGTATTTTTTCTTTTTTTAGCTTATAATTAATAAAGTTGATAAATAGGAGAGGCGATTAAATGAAGAATAAATCTTGGATAATAATTGTGATTATGGGAATAGCTCTTACAATATCAATAGGATATAGTATTGTATTGAGCAATAAAAAGGCAGACATGGAGAGAACAGTCACGACAACAAGTATAATTGAAATGACAGCTACTACAGCAACTATAAAAAATACATTAAAAGGTACAGGGGTTGTTGAATATAAAGAAGAAAAAGAAAATACAGAAAACAATACAGCTATAACAGAAACACAGAATACTGAACAAACCGAAGAAAACAAAGAAAACGAGCAAACAACAGAACCTGTAAAAATATATAGTGTTAAATTATCTATTGAAGATAAGGATTTTAGCAAAGTAAAAGAAAATCAACCTGTTGAAATAGCTGTAAAAAAAGAAGAAAAGAATTTGAATTATATTGGAAAAGTGAAAAAAATAAATAAAGATCCACTTGCTAAGTCAACAATTGATATAGAAATTACAAATCCAGATGAAAATTTACAAGCGGAGATGCAGGCAATTTGCACAATAATTATTGAAAAGGCTGAAAATGTTGTAGCTTTACCAATAGAAGCGATACAAAAGGATGATGAACAAAAAACATATGTTGATTTAGTTATAGAAGATGGAGAAACAACAAAAGCATACGTAAAAACAGGAATTTCAGATGATTATTATGTAGAAATAAAAGAAGGACTTAATGTGGGAGACAGAGTTCAAATAGTAAAATCTTCTACAACAGTTGTAAATAAAGGAGAGAACAAAGTTAGTGAAAACATACTTAACTAGTTTATGTTCTCTATAAATGCCACTATAGCTCAGTTGGTAGAGCACCAGATTCGTAACCTGGGGGTCGTGAGTTCGATTCTCGCTAGTGGCTCCAAAATGCGTTTTCGTCGAACCAGTTATACATATTGATATGACTGAGTTTAAAGAAAACAAAAGTGAATATCATATCACTTTATATAAGTCGATTTAGTCGGCTTATTTTTTTACTTTTAAATATCAAAATTGGTAAAAAAAGTAAAAGATAGCCTCAAAATATTGAAAAAAGGAGGTTTTTGTGATATGATATCTACAGTTAAAAAAGAAATAGCAATAAGTAAAGAATTACATTCTAAGATTGAATGGGCTTGCACTTTTAGTAATTGCATACCAAAGATAAAGAATGGTAATTTGAGAATGATAGAAAAAACTAATATTGCTTATGTAGAGCCACATACAGCTGTTATTAAAGATAAGATATATTTATTCTTTAATGAACACGAGTATTTTTACATAGGTAATTTAGCAAACAAATACCCACTCTCAAAATTAAGAGATTTTATCAATGGTAACTAATACTAGAAGT
>CAYTEX010000002.1:0-296 GCA_964437015.1 uncultured Clostridium sp.
GGATGGAAAGGAACTTTGCAAAGAATATCATTAGAAAATGTTAAAAAGATGGTAAAGTAATATGATTGTAAACCAGAAAATATAATTTGCTGTATTTGCACAAGTATAAGAAAATGCCATTTTGAAGTTGGAAAAGATGTGAAAGAATTATTTTTTAATGAATTTAAAAATTTAGAAAATATAAATGAATTTATTATAAATAAAGAAAATAAATGGTTTATTGATACTGTATTAATAAATAAACTCATACTAAAGAAAGTGGGTATCTTAGAAGAAAACATTGAGGACAGTAATAT
>CAYTEX010000002.1:348-27116 GCA_964437015.1 uncultured Clostridium sp.
GAAACGGCTGTAATAGGTTTGGTATAAGAGATATGGTAATAAAATTAAAAAAAATATTGAAAAATTGATAAAAATATAGTATGATATTATAGGAGGAAGAAACAGATGAATAAAATATACGAAGAAGAAATGCCAAAGGCTCTAAAAAACAAAAATATAAGGACAAATAATAATAACAATAAAAATAAAGGAAAAAATAAAAAGAAAAAAAATAGTATTATAAAGAAAATTTTTATAACTTTATGTATTTTAGCTATTCTTGGTGCAGGTTCACTTGGATTTTTATTATATGGACCATTTAACGGATTTAGGGATTGGCTTATTACAACCGCAATGACAACAATGACACATCAGTGGATAGCATACTTATTTTATAATCAAGAAACAATTGATGAAGTAATGAATAATAATAAGGTAGACGAAATAGTAGAAGACACAGATACAGAAGCAATAACAGTAAGTATTGAAGAAAAAAAAGAATATGCAAACGAATATGAAAGGGCAGTTTTAGAAAAAGAAAATCCGGATGACAAATACAAAATAATAAATATATCAGGTAAAGGTTATTCAGGATATTTGGCAGTTATATATGACCCATCTAAGGTGCATACTTTGGTTACAGCTAAAATTGGAAGAAGTGGACAGTATTTAACTACAATGGCAAAAAATAACAACGCAATTGTTGCTATAAATGGTGGAGGATTTGACGATCCAAATTATAATAGTAATGCAGCAAATCCTTTAGGTATTACATATTCAAATGGTAAATTATATACAAACTATTATTATGCTGGTACAGGTGGAATTATTGGTTTTGACAATGATGATAAATTAGTACTTGCATCAAATTGTACTAAGGCTACAGCAGAAAAGCTTGGAGTGCGCGATGCCGTAACATGTGGACCATTTTTAATTGTTAATGGTAAAGCTTCAACAGTTGTTGGAAACGGTGGATGGGGAACTGCTCCACGTTCTGCAATAGGCCAAAGACAAGATGGAATAGTATTATTTTTAGCAATAGATGGAAGAACAGTTTCAAGACCAGGGGCAGATATGGACGACCTAATACAAGTAATGCAGAATTATGGAGCTTATAATGCGGCTAATCTAGATGGAGGAACATCTACTGCTATGGTTGTAAATTACGAATTAATAAATGACCCTATAGACAGTACAGGAGCACATAAAACAAGGTTTATATCTACAGGATTTGGTTTAATTGATAAATAAAGTAAAAAATCATTAAAATAAATAAAGTAAAAAATCATTAAAAAATATAGATTTTTTTGGAATTTATGATATAATAATTGTACAATTTATATACTTTAAATTTGGAGAGGTAAATATGGTTTTCAAGGACTATTATAAAATACTTGAACTAAAGACAAATAAAATATCCACAGAAGAAATAAAAAATGCATATAGACTAGCTGTAAAAAAGAATCATCCAGATTTAAATTTAGAAAGCAAGTTAGCAGAGGAAAAAATAAAAGATATAAATGAGGCATACAGAACACTATCAAATACAGCAGCTAAGAGAAAGTATGATAGAATATGGACAAGAAATAACATAAATAAAAAACAAAAAGAATACAAAGAACAAAACGAAAAATCAGAATCTGTATTAAAAAATTTTTTTAATATGTTTTTTGGCAAAACAGAAAATATAGAAAAGTCAGTAAGGAAAAATAAAGAACAAAATCCTATAAAGGGAGAAAATATCGAGACAAGTGTTGATGTCGAGATAGAAGAAGTTTTTTATGGACTAGATAAAAAAATATCACTTAGAACTACAGACGGAAAAATGAAAGTATTTACTGTAACAATTCCTGCTGGAATACGAAATGGCGAAAAAATAAGATTGCTAGGTCAGGGAAAAACCGGAAAAAACGGTGGAAAAAATGGGGACTTGTTTATTAAGGTAAATATAAAAAATAATAATAAGTTCAGACTAAAAGGAAATGATTTATACACAAATCTATACTTGACACCTTGGGAAGCAGCACTTGGAACGAAAACTAAAGTATATTCAATAGATGAAGAATCAAATTTATATATTCCAAGCGGAATCGAAACAGGAGAAATACTTAAAATTTCAGGAAAAGGCTACAAAGACGGAAAAGGAAGTAGAGGAGACTTATTTGTAAATATAAACATAATGGTGCCAAAAAAATTAAGTATAGAGGAAAAAGAACTTTTTAAAAAATTAAGCAATATATCGAATTTTAACCCTAGAAGTTTACAAAATCTCGAGTAGCTATTGACATAATATATAAAAAATGATATAATTATGTTTAGTGGTTATTACGAAGGAAAAATCTATGGCATTAGTATTCATAGAAAATGGAGGAATAAAGGATATGGAAGAATGGAAGGGAAAACACTTTAGCATTACAGACCCTAAGGGAGTTAATACAGTTATTTATGAGGTATACAAAACAAATAAAGAGTATTTGGATAAATACCCAAAATACACTGTAGAAAGACTACGTACCACTGAAGCATTAGTTGGAGATCTAAAACGTAAAACTTTTTATGTGGAAGACCCACAAGATCAGGGAAATCAGCTTGTTATTTTCTCATTTGCAAAAGAGAAAGTTGTTATTAATAATGGGCTTCTGATAAATGACGAAGTACGAATATCAAAAAAGCCACTACCATTTAAATTTAATACATTATATTCAGAAGAAGAAACTGAATTAAAAGATTTTCAATATACACCAAACTTAAAAAGGGCTATAACAATTATAGACCCTGAAACTACTGAGGAGATAAAGCCTGTTCTATATTTCGATGAAAAAACAGAAGAGGTTAAGGGAAAATGTAAGTTGAAACCATACAAGTCTTACTTCGCATTCGAAATAAGAGATGATAAAAAATAGGGAGGAAGTATATAATGGCCGTGAGTGAAGAACAAATAAAGAAAGCGATAGCGCTATATAAAGAAAATATGAATAAGTCAAAAAGAGAAGTAGAAAAGCATAGGGCTCCTTGCACACAGAAAGATAAAATAGAAATAGTTGCAAGAGAATTGGGAGTTGCTGAAAATGAAGTTGTATTCCCACCAAAAGGAGAAAGAAGAGAAATTACAACAGACGGAAATAGTGTTACAATTCCTGTAACAGGTGATAATCCTGATAAAGCCAAAACAGGAAAAGGTAAAGAAAGCAAATAATAAATTACAAACGAAAAGAGGACTTTAATATGAATTATAAAGTTGAGGGAGCTCTAAAAAAGAGTAAGGTTACAATAATAGTTGCAATTATACTATGGTTATTAATGGCCATAGTATTTATCATGCCATTTACATGTGCAAGTTATACAACAACTCTAATAGGACACTTTGAATCAGGAAAATTTGCAGATGTTTTTGGAAAAACTGCAGGTAGTCCTATTCTTGGATTTACAACATTAGTAAAATATAAGTTATTGTTTAACTATTTTAAAAATTTATTTGGGTTTTCATTGTTATATTTTGTAGTTGTTACAATAGGATTTATTCGAATGATGCCTAAACATAGATATGATGATATTGAGCATGGTTCTAGTGACTGGAGTGAACATGGAGCACAATATCAAGTTTTAAACAAAAAAGAAGGAATCATACTGGCAGAAAACAACTATTTACCTCTTAATAAAAGAGGTAACGTAAATGTTCTAGTTGTCGGTGGTTCAGGTTCTGGTAAATCTGCATCATATTCAATACCAAATGCATATCAATGCTTGGGATCTTATGTATTTACAGATCCTAAAGGAGAACTATATGATAAAACAGCAGGATATTTAAAACAAAATGGATATAAAATAAAAGTGCTAAACTTAGTGCATCCGCAGTATAGTGACGGTTATAATCCATTAATGCACGTTGCATCAGAAATAGATGTAGATATTATTGCAAATACAATAGTAAAAGGGCAAAAAACAGAAGGTGGAAATTCTGACCCATTTTGGGATGACTCTGCAGAAATGTTATTAAAAGCATTAATTTATTATTTAATGGCAACAAGACCAGATGAAGAACAAAACCTTGCAAGCTGTGCGGAACTTGTTAGAGCAGCAAATTCAAATGGTGGAAGTAACCTACTTACAGAACTTATGAGCCAGCTTCCTTATGACCACCCAGCAAGAATGAACTACAAATCTATAGAAATTGCACCAGAGAAGACATATAGTTCTATTTTAAGTACATTACAATCTAAGCTTGGAAAATTTGACTCAAAAGAAATAGCAGAATTAACTTCAACAGATACAATAGATTTTGAACAAATAGGAAATGAAAAAACAGCAGTATATGTTATATCTTCAGATACACATGGAGCATATGACTTCTTACTTACAATTTTCTTCTCACAAATGATACAACAGCTATATGATCTAGCAGATAACTCACCAGGGTTAAAACTTAGGGTACCTACTTACTTTATACTAGACGAGTTTGCAAACATTGGTAGAATACCAGATTTTGATAAAAAGATTTCTACATCAAGAAGTAGAGCTATTTCATTTAGTGTTATACTACAAAACTTAGATCAGCTAGAAGCAATATATGAGAAAGCAAATGAGACAATTATTGGTAACTGTGATACACATGTATTTTTAGGAAGTAACTCTCAGAAAACAGTTGAATATTTCTCAAAAGCATTGGGTGAAAAAACAATTTCACATGATAGCATATCAAAGAATTATGATAAAGAGCATACTAAAACAGGAACTGGAGAATCAGATCAAATTATGGGTAGAGCTCTTATGACTCCAGACGAGTTAAGAAGAATGGACAATGACTTATGTATTATCTTTGAAAAAGGAATTAGACCAGTCAAAGCAAAAAAATTCTATTATTTTAAAAAGCCAATGGCAAAAGAACTTGCAAAATATGAAATTAGCCATAATGATATAGGTGAAATAGATAGAGGTACTTGGAGAAAATATAATCCATACAATCCGTATACAGAAGATGATAACAAACAGGAAAAAACGGATCTAAAAATAGATTCTCTAGATGACCTATTTGCAGATGATAAAGATGATAAAGAAGAATTGTTTACTACAGCAAATAATAAACAAGAAGATTTAAACAATAATAAACCTTCTAAGTTAGGTCTAGATGATGAACTGCCTGATATAGTAGATTTGAGTGGAGAATACAAAGAAGATGATGCACCGTTACTACCATTGGATGAAGACAATAATGAAGATGAATATCATTTACAAAAATAACTAGAAGCAATATTTGATGAGCTATTTGGCCAAATAGATGATAATGATAGTAATGATAATAATAGTAATGAATAAAACGTAGCATTTGCTACGTTTTATTAAATTATTAGAAAATAAGTTCTAACTCAATTACTTTTAATGTTTTTTTTTTCGTAAATTAATATATTTTATAAAAAGCTAATATAGTTAGTGAACTGTAATAATTTAAAATCAATTTGGTTTAAAAGTCTTGATAAAATAAGGATTTCGTAGTATAATTATTAAAGTTTTTTGAAAGGAAGATTTAAATGTTTGAAAAATTAGAGTTAGTAGAAAAAAGATATGATGAGCTTACAACACAAATTAGTGACCCTGCAATAATTGCAAATACTAATGAATGGAGAAAACTTGTTAAGGAACACAGCTCTATGGAAGATGTTGTTTTAAAATATAGGGAATATAAAGAAACTCTAAAGAATATGGAAGAAGCAAAGGAACTTATGGAAGATCCTGAAATGAAAGATCTTGCGGAAGAAGAATACTATTCAAATAAGGATAAAATCTCTAAAATAGAAGAAGAGCTAAAAGTGCTTTTAATTCCAAAAGATCCTAATGACGACAAAAGTGTAATTTGCGAAATTCGTGGAGGAGCTGGAGGAGAAGAGGCAGCACTATTTGCAGGAACATTATTTAGAATGTATGGTATGTATGCAGAAAGAAAACACTGGAGCATTGAAATTCTAAATGAAAACTCTACAGAGCTAGGTGGATATAAAGAAATTTCTTTTATGGTATCAGGAAAAGGTGCATATAGTAGATTGAAATTTGAAAGTGGAGTTCATAGAGTTCAACGTGTACCTGACACAGAATCAAGCGGAAGAATTCATACATCAACTGCTACGGTTGCAGTTCTTCCAGTTGTTGAAGATGTTGAAATAGATATTAACCCAGCCGATATAAAAATGGAGGTTTTTAGGGCTTCAGGAGCTGGAGGGCAACATATTAATAAAACTTCTTCAGCCGTAAGACTTATACATGTTCCTACTGGAATAGTTGCAGAATGTCAAACACAAAGATCACAATTACAAAACCGAGAATATGCAATGAATATGCTTAAATCAAGACTTTATGATATAGAAAAGCAAAAACAAGATAATGAAATTTCAAGCACAAGAAAAAGCCAAGTAGGTTCTGGAGATAGAAGTGAAAAAATACGTACATATAATTACCCTCAAGGAAGAATTACAGACCATAGAATAGGATTTAGTGTATATCAATTCGAAAACTTTTTAAATGGGGATTTAGACGAAATGATAGACAATCTAATTGCAGCAGACAGAGCAGAAAAATTAAAAGGGGAAGAAGAATAACTTTATAAAAAAACTTGACGAAAACAATAAAATGTTATAAAATAGTTTACAATAAAAATAATAAACGTGAAAGAGACAAAGTAAAATAAAGGTTACTAGTAGAGATAATTGGTCATAGGCTGAAAGCCAGTTTTAGAAAACATATTTGAAAAACTACCTCTGTGTTTTATAATATAAAACTATGCGTTAGAATTAATATCATCATAAATTAAGAAAAAAACGGGATGGAACCGTGCTTAATATAAAGCACTCCTATGGATGATTTTATGCCATAAGAGTGCTATTTTTATGGCAAGGAAAGGAGATTAATTATGATAAAAGTTACTTTAAAAGATTCATCTGTAATTGAAGTGGAAAAAGGAAGCCAGGTTATTGATGTATCAAAAAAAATAAGTGAAGGTTTAGCTAGAGTAGCCACTTGTGCAAGTGTAAATGAAAAAGTAGTAGATTTAAGATATGTATTAAATGAAGATTGCAATTTAGTAATTCATACTTTTGAAAGTGATATTGAAGGAAAAAAGGCATATTGGCACACAACATCTCACATAATGGCTCAAGCTATAAAGAGAATTAATCCTAATGCAAAGCTAGCAATAGGTCCAGCAATAGAAGAAGGATTTTATTATGACTTTGATTTAGAAAATCATTTTTCAGAAGAAGATAAAGAAAAAATAGAATCTGAAATGAAAAAAATAATAAAAGAAGATTTACCAATAGAAAGATTTACATTACCAAGAGATGAAGCAATAAAACTTATGGAAGACAAAAAAGAGACATATAAAGTTGAGTTAATAAAAGAACTACCTGAAGGAGAAGAAATTTCTTTTTATAAGCAGGGGGATTTTACAGATTTATGTGCTGGACCACATTTGATGAGTACGGGAAAAGTAAAAGCAGTTAAACTTTTAAATTTGGCAGGTGCATATTGGAGAGGAAATGAAAAGAACAAAATGCTTCAAAGAGTATATGCAATTTCGTTCCCAAAGGCTAGTCAAGTAGAAGAATATATGAAGGTTTTAGAAGACAGACAAGCTAGAGACCACAGAAAAATAGGAAAAGATTTAAAACTATTTATGACTCATCCACTAGTAGGAGCTGGACTTCCAATGTATTTACCAGATGGAGCAGTAATAAGAAGAGTATTAGAAAGATATATACAAGATAAAGAACTAGAACTTGGATATTCACATGTATATACTCCAAGTCTTGCAACAACTGAACTATACAAAATTAGCGGACATTGGGATCACTATAAAGATGATATGTTCCCAATTATGAAAATGGATAATGAAGAACTTGTTTTAAGACCAATGAATTGTCCACACCATATGTTGATATATAAAAGCGAAATGCGATCATATAGAGATTTACCAATAAAAATTGGAGAACTTGCACATGACTTTAGATACGAAAACTCAGGAGCTGTTTGTGGATTAGAAAGAGTAAGACAAATGTGTCAAAACGATGCACATTTATTTGTAAGACCAGATCAAATTAAAGAAGAAGTTGGAAAAGTTATAAATTTAATATTTGAGGTTTATATAAAAGACTTTGGCTTTTCTAGAGAAAACTTTAAATTTAGGCTTTCTTTAAGAGATAAGGAGAATAAAGAAAAATATATAGACAATGATGAAATGTGGGAAACAGCAGAAGAACAACTAAGAGAGATTTTAAAAGAACTAAATATAGAGTTTTACGAAGCAGAGGGAGAAGCGGCATTTTATGGACCTAAAATAGACATTCAAATTCAAACAGCACTAGGGCATGATGTTACAATACCAACATGTCAATTAGATTTTGCTTTACCAGAAAGATTTGAACTTGAATATATTGGAGAAGATGGAATGGCTCATAGACCTGTTGTTATTCATAGGGCAATTTTAGGTAGCTCAGACAGATTTATATCATTCTTGATAGAAGAAACAAAGGGATTTTTACCATTTTGGGTTTGCCCAAAACAGATTAAAATTTTACCTATAGCAGACAGACATATAGATTATGCCAATAAAATTAAAGAAGAACTACAAAAACTTAAACTTAGAGTGGAATTAGATTCAAGGTCTGAAAAAATAGGATATAAAATACGTGAAGCTCAATTACAAAAAGTTCCTTATATGCTTGTCGTTGGAGATAAAGAAATAGAGGAAAACACAGTTGGTGTTCGTTCAAGAACAGACGGAGACCTTGGTGCAATGTCATTAGAAGAATTTGAAGACAAAATAAAAACAGAAATAAAATAAACATTAAAAAAGCTGATTAAATGCAATTTGCAAATAACCAGCTTTTTTTTGTTATATTTTTAACTTCTTCTTTTACCAAAAAGTCTTAATAATTTTAAGAAAATATTTATAAAGTCAAGATATAGTTCCATTGCGCCATATATATAAAGTTTTTCATCTTCCACAAAACCTTGCTCATACATTACCTTGATTTTATTTGTATCATAAATTGTTAATCCGAAGAAAATAAATAGTATAGCCCAGTCTAAAACTATGTCTAACATTGAGTTACCAATAAACATATTTATAACAGTTAAGATAATTCCAATAAATAGTGCAACTGTTAAAACTGTACCCCAGTTAGAAATATCTTTTGTTGTATTTTTTCCAATATAGGCAAGGACTCCAAACAATACTGCTGTACCAGCAAATGCATATACAATAGATTGTATTTGATATACTACAAAAATAACAGAAAGAGTAAATCCATTTAAAAATGCATATGCAAAATATAAAATAGTAACAACAGTTGGTGATAGTTTTTTAAACATTAAAGAAAATATAAAAACTACTGCAAGTTCTGTAAAAAGAAGAATTCCAAATGTTGATCCAGAAAGTATACTAACGTATAATCCAGAATAATAAGTATAGGCAGCAGCAATTGCACTTGCAAGTAAACCTAAGAACATTCTAAAAAAAGTGCTTGTTAGAACAGAACTGAGACTTGTGCTTTGAGTTTGAATAGGTTCATTTTCGTTATATAATTCCATAAAATTCACCTCCCTTAATAATATAAATTATAACATAGTTATATATTTTTTGCAAAATATTTTATTGCGTTTTGTATTGCATTTGCTCTAAAAATAACTTTTCCATATTCTTGAAGCTTGCTTTTAAATACTAATGAGGTACTTGCTAAATTTGAAAATTCAGAGATTGAAGTATAAAACAAGTTTAAATTTTCATAATTTTGATTGATATTTGTAAATATTAAATAATAAAAATTATTATATTCATATAAAGAAATGTTTTTGGCAAATTGTTTTAAAGTGCCAAGTTTTGTATCATTACAATATGTACAAAAACTATAAAATTCATCAAAATTTTGAAATTTATAAATTGTATTTTTATAATTATTATTATAGGTTTTTCTTTTATACTTTAGTCTTTTAGGACTTGTAGGAGAGGTTATTTCATTTTTATATTTAGTTAAAGTGAAAATTATATAATCATCAGAAGCGGAAAAAGCCTCAATGAATAATTTACAATTTTGAACATCAAAACCAACTTGTTTGTCAGCTTCTTTGAGTAAATTTTCAAAAAATGAATGACTTCTTTCTTGATTGTGAATTAGATTATGAATATCTAAATTCTTTTTAGACAATTCCTCTATGTTAATAATTACTCTAATTTTATTATCTGTTAATTTTTCAATTTTCATTCAAAAACTCCTTATAAAATAGTATGCAAAAAAGAATTATTTGCTATATACATTATACTACTATTTTTCTTATATTTAAAGTCACAATTTTTGGTAATATATTAACTCGAAAAACCAGTTTTGTCAATAGAATAAGAAAACTATATTAATAGTTTACAATATTTATAAAGAAACAAAAATATATAAAACTTATAAAATGTAACAAAAATGTAATAAAAATGTAAAGGAAGAATAGAAAAACAGCTTCCGTAAAGGAAAAGATGTAAAGAGCCTAGAGATAAAAATCTAGGCTCTTTACATTTAAAAAATAGGAATGATAAAATAAAAATGAGAAAATGTAATAGAGGTGAACTACTATGAAGGAAAAGATGAAAAAAGAAGTAACACTAATAAAAATGAAAAAGGTGTTAACAGTAGCAATTATAATGTTTATGGTATTAAATTATATAATACCATTAATTAACTATGCCGAAAACACAACATCAAATGAAAATAATACACGGAACACAAGATACTACAGAAGAAATAGGAAGAGAATATGAAATAAAACCTGAAGAAGAGTGGGATGTATCTAAAAACCAAGATGGAAGTGTAATAGCTAAATGGAAGTTAAAGGATAAATCAATATCAATATCTGGGACAGGAAATATGAAAGACGAAAGTTCTGAATCAATAATATTGGAAAAATACGTAAAACTTGTGAAACAAATAGTAATTGGTCAAGGAATAACATCAATAGGAGAAAAAGCTTTTTCAGAGTGCAATAGTTTAGAGAAAATTGAAATACCAGAGAGTGTAACATCAATTGGAATTTTAGCATTTGAAGGATGTAGTAGTTTAAAAGAGATAGAAATACCAGAGAGTGTAACATCAATTAGAGATTTAGCATTTAAGGGATGTAGTAATTTAAAAGAGGTAGAAATACCAAAGGGTGTAACATTTATAGAATATATGGTATTTTATAAATGCACTAGCCTAAAAGAAATAGATATACCAGAAGAAGTTGAAAAAATAGATAATAGTGCGTTTGAAAAGTGTAGTAGTTTAAGTAAAATAAAAGTAGCGGAAGGAAATGAAAAGTATATAAGTATAGATGGAGTATTATATAACAAAGAAAAAACTGAAATAATAAAATACCCAGAGAAGAAAGAAGGAGATTATTTTACCGTTTTTAATGGAGTTAAAAGCATTGGGGATTATGCATTTTCAGGATGTAGTAGTTTAAAAGAGATAGAAATACCAGAGAGTGTAACATCAATTGGAGATTTTGCATTTGAAGGATGTAGTAGTTTAAAAGAAATAGAAATACCAGAAAGTGTTATATCAATAGGAAGGTATGTGCTTTTTGGATGTAAAAGTCTAGAGAGTATAGCAATACCAGCAGGTATAACGTCAATAGGAGATAGTGCATTTGAAGAGTGTAGTAGTTTAGAAGAAATAAAAATACCAGGAAGTGTAACATCAATAGGAGATAGAGCATTTGAATGGTGTAGTAGTTTAAAAGAAATAGAACTATCTGATAGTGTAACATCAATAGAAGATTATGCATTTTGGGGGTGTAGTAATTTAAAAGAAATAGAAATACCAGAAAGTGTAACAACAATAGGAGATAGAGTATTTGAAGGTGTAAGGTATATAGTTTGCAAACAAAATAGTTATGCTCATAAATATGCAGAAGAAAATGAAATTCCATATATATTTGTTAAACTAGGAGATGTAAATCATACTTATAGTATTGATATGGGAGACATATTAAAGCTAAAAAGATATATAGCATATAGTAAAAGCGAGACAACCAAAAACAATTACCCTACATGGAATTTAAGTGAAAGTGAGATACAAATAGGAGATGTAAACCAAAATGGAGAAATAGACATAGGAGATATAATGAAAATCCAGAGATATATAGCAGCAAATAACAGTGAAGAAGTAGCAAAAAAGCATCCTGAATGGCTAAATCTATAAAATGTAACGAAAATGTAATAAAAAAAATCAAAAAAAGTATTGAAATTTTATCTTTTTTATGAGAAAATAAAAGAAGCAAAATAAAAAGGAGAAAATCAAAATGAAAAATAAAGTAATAAAAATTTTTGTGGGTATACTTATTAGTTTAATATGTGTTGCCTTATTAAACAACAGTTATGCAGGTAGTGTATGTATAATAGATGCTACTCCTTCAAAGGGTAATTTAAAACCAGGACAAGAGATAGACATAGATATTTCAACAACATACATACATGAAGGAATTGCTGGAATTGGATTTTTTCTAGACTATGATGAAAATAAATTTGACTTTATTAGTGCGACAACGGCGAATAACTGGACTTCAACACAAATAGAAAATTCATTTACAATACTTACAAGTGACTATGAACCAACTACTGATACAGGCAAAATTATTACATTAAAATTAAAAGCTAAAGACAATGCTACACCATCAACTAGTTCTATAAAATTAACTCATGTGCAAGCTACAACAGATGATGCATTAGTAGAAGAACTTGCAGATATTACTAAGGATATAACTATTGTAGCACAAGAACAGCCACAAAAAGAAAATACAACAGGAGGAAATACAACCGGTGGAAATACAGCAGGGGGTAATACAACCGGTGGAAATACAGCAGGTGGTAATAACGATAGACCTGGTCAAAATACTAATGGAGGTTGGTGGTCTTCAGATTCAATAGATGAAAGCAAAATTGTAACTATAAATGGAAATTCATCAGGTGCTGAATCAGCTAAAGGTTCTGATGCATCAACATCATCAAAGAGCTTACCTAAAACAGGTTATAGATCAATTATAATTTTAGGAATAGCATTAACTATAACTGGAATGGTAACTAGCTATACATTATTTAAAAAATATAAAAATATTTAATAATAACAAGAAAATTATAAGGTATTTTCCTTATAATTTTTTTGTTACACTTCAAAAACATATTAACATGGGATAAAATATATTAATTATGGTTCGTAGTGAACTGTAACTTTTTTTTTATAAAAATCATTATTTTACTTGAAAAAAATATAAAATGAATATATAATGTAAAAGTCTTATAAGTAAAAATTCCGTAAGAAAATTTGAACTAAGGAGGAGCAAGTTATGGCAACAAGAGATAGAAGTTTTTGGATAATGTTAATTTTTATTTTATGTGGGCTAGTAATAGGTGGATTACTAGGAGATTTAGCAAGTAATGTTAATGGATTATGGTGGCTAGGATATGGCCAAGAATTTGGTTTAGCAAGTCCTTTTGTGTTAAACTTAAGTATATTAACTCTTACATTTGCTTTTACGATAAAAATTAATATAGCAAGTATTATAGGAATGGCAATTGCTATTTTTATTTATAGAAAAATTTGGTAAAAAGGGGCAGAAAGGAAGTATAATTGACAATAAAAGAATTACCAGAGACAGAAAGACCATATGAAAAACTAGAGTTATATGGAGAAAAAAATTTAAGTAATGCTGAACTTTTGGGAATAATAATAAAAACAGGAACAAAAAATTCTACAAGTATTGATATAGCAAGACAAATATTAAAGTTGAATGATAACCTAGATAGCAATGACTTGAATTTTTTAAGATTTTTATCAATTGAAGAAATGGCTAAAATTAAAGGAATAGGTAGAGTAAAGGCTATCCAACTGAAAGCTGTTTGTGAGCTTGCCAATAGAATGAATCAGCCTTTAAACTATAAGAAAATTAAAATAAAAGAACCAAATGATGTTGTAAAAATACTAATGAATCAAATGCAGTATGAAAAAGTTGAGATTGTAAAAGTTTTACTACTAGACACAAAATGTAACATAATAAAAATTAGAGACATTGCAATTGGAGGAAAGAATTTTGTAAGTATAGGAATGAAGGAAATTTTATCAGAGTCAGTTAAAATTGGATCGCCAAAAATTATACTGGCCCATAATCATCCAAGTGGTAATTCTACTCCAAGTAAGCAAGATTATGAGGTAACATTTAAACTAAATCAGGCAGCTAATTTGCTAGGGATAGAACTTTTAGATCATATTGTAATTGGTAAAAATGAATATACTAGTATAAAAAGTATTGAGAATTGGCAAGATAAATTTTGAAAGGAAGATAAAAATGAATTTTTTGAGATTTTTTACATTTGGTTCAAAAGATATGGGAATAGACCTAGGTACAGCAAATATTTTAATTACATTAAAAGGAAAGGGAATAGTTTTAAATGAGCCTTCTGTTGTTGCAATAGACAAAAAAACAGGCGAAATAAAAGCAACAGGGAATGAAGCTAAAGAAATGCTTGGAAGAACACCTGAAAGCATTGAAGCAGTTAGACCTATGAAAGATGGAGTTATTGCAGACTTTACAGCAACATGTTTAATGTTAAAAAATATGTTCAAAAAAGTCTGTAATAGATATAATGTAGGAAGACCTCGAGTTGTAGTTGGAGTACCGTCAGGAATTACAGAAGTTGAAGAAAGAGCTGTTGAAGAAACAATTTTACGTGCAGGAGCTAGGGAAGTTTACCTTATAGAAGAGCCTATGGCTGCTGCTGTTGGTGCTGGAATAAAAGTTGCAGAACCGAGTGGAAGTATGATTATAGATATAGGTGGTGGAACAACTGAGGTTGCAGTTATTTCATTAGGTGGAATAGTTGTTAGTGAATCTCTTAGAATTGCTGGAGATGAGCTAGATGAAGATATTATAAACTATATAAAAAGAGAAGAAAACTTAGCAATAGGAGAGACTACAGCAGAACTTATTAAAATTTCAATTGGCTGTGCTGCACCACTTATGACAGACACTCCAATGGAAATTAGAGGAAGAGACTTAACTACAGGACTTCCAAGAAATATAACTATTAAATCTTCACAAATTATGGAAGCAATGAAAGAATCAATATCAAAGATTATATACACAGTAAAACAAACATTAGAAAAGACACCTCCTGAGCTTGCAGCAGACTTGGTAGAAAAAGGCGTATATTTAGCGGGTGGAGGAGCATTGATACAAAATTTGGACATTTTTTTAAGCCAAGAAATAGAAATGCCTGTAATTATAGCAGAAAATCCATTAGACTGTGTGGTAAATGGAACTGGAAAAACATTAGAAGATTTAGAAAAACTAAAAGGAGTACTTTTAAATAGCAGAAAAAGACACTAAAAAATACTGGAATAAAAAGAAAGGATAAATTATTATGCATAGAAACAAAAAAGGAGAAATAGCAGGAATTGTTGTAACAGTTATTATATTAATATTATTAATTGTATTAACCAATATAGAAAATAGTAATTTATCTTATATAGAGAATATAGCTAATAAATTGGTTAATCCAATACAAAATGGCTTAACTTATGCAAAAAATAAAATTCATAAAAATGATTCTTTTTTTACAAATATAAATGATTTAAAAAAGCAAAATGAAGAGTTACAAGAGGCAAAAAGTCAACTTGAAGAAAAGCTTAGAGAGTTTGAAACTGTAAAGGCCGAAAACCAAACATTAAAAGAATATATGAAATTAACAGAAAAATATGGTGACTACACTACAGTTGGTGCAGATGTAATAAGTAGGGATATAAGCAATTATTCTAAAACTATAATAATAAATGTTGGAAAAAAAAGCGGTGTTAAAGAAAATATGACAGTAATAGCATCAGAGGGTCTTGTTGGACACGTAATATCTGTAACAGACTCAACTGCTAAAGTTCAAACAATTATTGATTCTTCTAGTAATGCAAGTAGTATTCTTAGTTCATCAAGAGATTCAATAGTATGTAAAGGAATTTTAGATGACAAAAACAAACTTAAAGCAGTATATATTCCAACAGATGCACAAATTGCAAATGGAGATACAATAGAAACATCTGGACTCGGAGGAATTTACCAAAAAGGAATATATATTGGTAAAATCTCAAAAGTAATAAATGGAAGTAATATTAATGACAGATATGCATTAGTAGATACAGCTGTAAATTTTGACAAATTAGATACGGTTTTAGTTATAAAAAATTAGTGTTTGAATTCTAAAGGAGAAAAAAGCGTGAAAAAAATATTTATAAATGCAATGATAATTGTTGCTTTTTTAGTAATATATCTTCTTCAAGTTAATTTGTTTTCAAATTTAACAATTGCACGGAATAATGCCAAATATGATTGTTATATTAATACTGTTTATAGGATTGTTTTATAACAAAATTGCAGGGACAGCTTATGGAATACTATTAGGCATTTTTTTGGATTTTTTTATAGGCAGGAAAGTTGGAATATCTGCAATAATGCTTGGAACAGTTGGACTTATTGGTGGAATTTTCGATAAAAACTTTTCAAAGGAGAGCAGAATAACTATTATATTAATGGTTATAGCATCTACTATTATGTATGAGTTTGGAACTTACGCGATAGGATATTTTATATATGATTATTCTTTTGAGCTTCTTGCATTTGGAAAGATGCTTTTAATTGAATGCGTTTATAACGCGCTAATAACAATTATTATATATCCTTTAATAAATACTTTAGGATATAAAATAGAAGGAGAAGTTAAAGGAAATAAAATTCTAACAAGGTACTTTTAGAAAAATAATAAAAGCTTAAAGATATAGCTATTTAAGGATGTGAAAAAAGGTTGAAAAAGAAAATAAAAAAAGAAAATACTAATTTTAGATTTAACATATTAACTATAGCAATATACATAATAGGGATAGTATTAATAAGCAAATTATTCGAACTTCAAATTGTAAAAGGATCCGAATATAGAGAATTATCAAATACAAGACTTTCTAGAGAAAGTGTATTAGAAGCATCAAGGGGAGAAATTTATGATAGATCAGGAAATGTATTGGCAACTACTACTAGTTCATTTAACATAGAATTATACAAAACAAAGACAGACAATGAAACATTAAATAATTGTATTTTAAACCTAATAAAATTATTTGAAAGTAATAATATAGGTTATCAGAACAATTTTCCTATAAACAATGAATCAACAGAATTTACTATAGAAGGTGAGGAATTAAAAAAATGGCTTGCCAAATACAAGCTTGATGAAGACTCAACACCTCAGGATGCAATGGAATACTTTATAAAAAAATATGATATAAAAACAGAAAGCCAAGAAGAGGCTAGAAAAATAATGTCAATTAGATATGAAATATTAACAAAAGGTTATAGTAGCACAAAATCATTAAAATTAGCAGAAGGGGTTTCTAGAGAAGTTGTTGCACAAATAAGTGAGCAAAATGCAAAATTCCCGGGAGTAAACATAACTACAAAAACAGCAAGAAAGTATAATTATGACAATTTAGCATCACATATAATTGGTTATATAGGAAAAATAAGTGAAAAAGAATATGAGGAAAATAAAGAAATATATAATAATGATGATTATGTTGGAAGAACAGGAATAGAGGCATCTTTTGAAGAATATCTAAGGGGAGAAAAAGGAAAAAAAGAAATTGAAATGTCTGTTGATGGAACAGTAACAGGAGAAAATACAACAGAAGAGCCATTACAGGGATCAACTATTGTTTTAACAATTGATTCAAAACTTCAAGACATTGCAGAGAAATCATTAGCTAACAATATAGAGAAAATAAGAAGTGGTGGATTTGGAAAGTATTATGATGCATTAGGTGGTAGTGTTATTGCTATAGATGTAAAAACTGGAGAGATTTTAGCAATGGCAAGTAATCCAGACTATAACCCTAATTCTTGGGTTGGAGGAATAAGTGTTCAAGAGTACAATGAGATTAAAGAAAAAAATTCTCTATTTAATAAATCAGCATCTGGTTCTTATGCACCAGGTTCTATATTTAAAATGGTTACAGCACTTGCTGGGTTAGAATCAGGAGCTATATCTACAACTGAAACGATTAATGATACAGGTGTTTATACTAAATATAAAGACTACCAACCACATTGTTGGATATATGATAGTTATCGTCATGGACACGGATATTTAAATGTTGCAGGTGCCATCCAACATTCTTGTAACTATTTCTTTTATGAAGTAGGAGATAGAATAAAAATTGATACCTTAGATAAATATGCTTTATATTTTGGATTAGGTCAGAAAACAAGAATTGAATTACCAAGTGAAACGGCGGGAACACTTGCATCTCCTGACATAGCAAAAAAAATTGGAGAAACTTGGTCTTCTGGAAGAAACTTATCTGCGGCAATTGGACAAAGTTATAATGCTTTTTCACCTTTGCAAATAGCGAAATATATTGCAACAGTTTCTAATGGAGGAAATAGAATAAATCCAACTATAATAAAAAGAGTATTAAACTCAGATGGAACAGAATCATCAAAAGCTGAGATTAATCAATTTTGTAAAGAAAAACTGGGACTAGAGGATGATATTTCAGAAAATCTTTCTTTCTCACAGAATAACATAAATGCTGTTTTAGAAGGTATGAGATCTGTTACGGATGAAGGAGGTACAGCGAGTTCTATATTTAGAGGATTTGATATAGAGGTTGGAGGAAAAACAGGTTCTGCAGAAGCAGGAAAAAATGTTAATGCTTGGTTTGCTGGTTTTGCACCTTATTATGATCCTGAAATTGCTGTTGTTGTTATGGTTGAAAATGGTGGACACGGATACTATACAGCAGAAGTTGCAAAAGAAATTATTGCAGAATATTTTGGTATGAATATAAATTCAAATGAAATACAAGAGAGTAACAATGCGATAAATTATATGGAGAATATACAATAATTTTATATAAGAGGAGAAACCAAATGAATTGTATTAATGTTAGTCAAAAAAGCAATTTAGTTATAATCAAAATAAACAGTGAAGCTGATTTTCAAGATATAGTAACTCAAATTAAAAAGAAGGTTATTCAACTAAAAAAAATATATAAAGACGAGAAAACTCCTATAATGGTTACAGGAAAGGTATTAAAAAACAAAGAAATTGATGAAATAACAAAAATTATAGAAGAAAAGTTAGATGTAGACATTGAATTTGATATGCCAAAAGAATTGGGATTGTCTAATATAAAAAGGACTTTTGTTCAAGAAATTTCAAATTCAGAGACAAAATTTCATAGAGGATCAATAAGATCAGGGCAAAGAATTGAAGAAGAAGGAAGTGTGGTTATACTGGGAGATGTAAATTCGGGTGCAGAAATTATTGCTGCAGATAATATTGTTGTACTTGGAACACTCAGAGGTTTGGCACATGCAGGTGCAAAAGGAAATAGAAAAGCGATTATAGCAGCAGGAAAGCTAGATACTGTTCAATTAAGAATTGCTAATGTTGTAAAAGAAATAAATAGAGACGAAGAACCATTGCATAGAGAAGCATATATTTATATAGATGAAGAAAAAAAGCTAATTGTAATTGAATAGCTAAATAAAACTTAACTCAAAAGCAATAAAATTAAACTTACAAAAAGCTCTTCATCTTTAACACCTTCTTGATATAAGAAAAAAATTAAACTAATAAGTAAAATATCATCAAAATAAAGATTTAAACCAAATAACTCAAAAAAACAATCTTGACTATTTTTTGAGTTATTTTTTTTTTGCTTATTACTATTTATAGTTTCAATCTGTGGTGTAACATTAGTTGAATTAGATGAGGTATGGGTATTTTTATTATAATAGAAATAGTTAGGTTTAAAATAGCCGCAATTATTTGGAAGAGGAAAGCGTGGAAAATGAAAAAATGGCATTATTATAGGTCTCCTTTTTCATTTCTAAATAATTTTGCTATTCCAGAAAATTTAAAAATGTTAACATATTGGTCTATCTTTTTTTGCCTAGACTCTCTTAAGTAGGGCTTTAAAGAATACAGCAAATTTGACCTTGCATCATCATTTTGACTTAAAGAATCCATTATATTTTTAATTTTTAAAATTGTAGAAAAATCAATATTGTTATTCTCATTAGAGGATGAACTACTAACAGTTTCTTCTTTTTTGTTTATGACATTACTGTTTGATAGATCTGAATTTTTTAACATATTAACTATATTGTTAATCATATCTGGAGTTATATTTAAATTGTTTTGACTATCTTCCATATAAAACACCTCCACACTTACGCAACAAAGAGTTTTACTGTTTACCTCTTGAATTTAATGCTTGAATAATTTTTTGTTTTTCTTCTGGAGTTAAAATTTGGTTAATTCGATTTAAACCATTAGATAATTGATCTTTATCCATTTTATTTAGCATGTTCATTAAATATGAAATATCACTATTATTCATAAACGTCACCTCTATATAAGTATATTATATTAATAATAAAATTATGTGTGAATAATGATTACATAAAAAGTTGCAGAAATTTCCATAAATCTATTGCAAAATCTTAAAAAAAGCGGTATAATTGTAAATGAGATGCCTATGCTCATTAATAAAAAATAATTTTGTAATAAAATTGTAACATAAATTTAATATAAGAATATTCAAAAACTCTATTTTGAGCTTCCGTAAAAGTTTTTTAAAAGTTTTTTTGTAATATTTAAATAACAATAGAAGCAGGGTATTGACTTGTTTTAATTTTTTAAATTATAATGAAATAAGCATTAAATAATGTAAAATTTAAGGAGGATTTAATATGAACGTGGCAAGAAAAAGCTTATTTAACAAAATTTGTGCAATGCTTGTTGTAATAGCATTAACAATTTCGGACTTTTTGTTTGTTGGTCAAGCTGCTGTAAGTATAGCTGTAGACACAATAAGAACAAATAGTTCAAACGTCGATTTTTCAGTTTACTTTCTAGATTCTAATAATGAGAAAACTGAAAAATTAGAAGAAAATATTGATAAAGGAGAAGAATATCTATATGTTGATATATCTGTTAAAAATGAAGGATATTTCAATGGAACATTAACTATAGATAACAATAACTTTAATATTAAAGATGAAGTATTAAGTGAGTATGTTGCAGAAATTTCTTCAAATGTAGTAAAACTTAATCAAATTAATGCAGGAAGCAATGTAACATTAAAACTTGCAATTGAACCTATTAATGCTACATCAATTACTAGCGAAATGCTAAATAGTAATACTAAAGTTAACTTAAATGGACAATATGTAAATAGTAAAAATGTTGAGAAAGATAAATATGTAGATATTTCTGGAACAGCAGTAGTTTCTATTAATTGGAAATCTAGTGAAAATACAGAAGTAGAGCTAAACAGTTCACTACTTACTAATGCAGTTTATACAACAGAAAATGAACAAAATAGAGTAGTACAAATATTAGTTAATAGCAAGATAACAAATAACAATTATCCTGTAAAAAATACTAATATTGTTTTAAGCGTTCCACAAAACGTAAAAAATGTAACTGTACATTCAAGAAATAATAATGCTACAAATAGTAGTGTTAAATTTAGTGATGCAAATTATACATATAATAAAGAAGAAAATAAATTAACAATTACAGTTGCAAATGAAGATGAAAGCAATATTAGTTGGGCTAAGAACGTACAAGACTCTTTTGTTGTAACATATATATTAGATAAAGAAGAAAATATTCAAAATTCTGAAATAAGCATTCTTGACGAAATTAATACTTATGATGATAAAAAACTATCTTCAAATATGAGTGTTCATATTGATAAAGAAATAGATGGTATAGTTTCTTTTGACTTAAACTCTACAGAAAATAGTATATATAAAGGAAGAATATATACTGGAGAAGAAAGAAACTATGTAACTACAAGTAAAATATATGTTGATTACTTAGGTGCAAATAATATTTATTTAAATGAAGATGCATCAACATTTGTTTCTGAAGAAACAAAAATGGTATCAAATATAGTTTACAGACAATTAAAAATTAATAAAAATGAATTTCTAACACTATTTGGAAATAATGGTAGCATTACAATAAAAGATAATAATGGTGTAACTGTATTAAATATAGATTCAAAAACAGAAGCTGATCAAGATGGAAATATCATTGTTAATTTACCAGAAGGAAAAATAGGTTTATCTATAGAAACAAGTAAACCAATAGCTATAGGTACATTAAATATAGAAAATACAAAAAGTATATTAGCATCTGGATATTCTAGAGAAACAGTAGCTGAATTAACTGCTATAGAAGATAACATAAATGGAAATTATGATGGAAAAACAAATTCATCATTAAACAATAGAATAGAATTAAAAAATACATCAAGTAAATCAGAATTTAATGTAAGTGTAAATACATTATCTTCAATAGAAGAAAACAAAGATGTTAAAATTACAGCAGTATTATTAAATAATGATGAAAGTAAGGAATTATATCAAAATACAACTTTAAAAATAACATTTCCTAAACAAGTAAAGGCTATTAATAAGGCTAAATTCCAAATGCTTTATGCTAATGGACTAGAATTAGCTAATGGAAATGTTAGTGAAGAAAACGGAAACAAGGTTATAAATTTAGAATTAGACGGAACACAGACAACATATAATACAGAAACATTAGAAGGAACAACAATAATTATATATGCTGATTTAGAAGTAGACAAACTTGCAACAACTAGTGATGAAGAAATTGTTATGAACTACACAAATGAAATAGCAACTTCATTCCAAGACGATGGAGAACAAAAATCTCCAGTAAAAATAGTTGCAGAGCAAGGAGTTATTACAACAAATGACATTAAATCTTTAGATGTTGAAACAGCAGGAAAAAATGAAGCAAAAGACGTTTTATTTGATATTGCAAGTGAAGAAAAAGATTTAACAGTTGATATTAGCACAATAAATAATGAAGATACAGCAATAGAAAATGTAGAAATATTAGGAACATTCCCAACAAATGCAAATTTAGGAGTAAAACTTACAAATGGAATTAATATAACATCTAATACACCAAGTGCAAAAATATATTATAGTAATAAGGAAAATGCAACAAAAGATTTAAATGACAGTTCAAATAATTGGACATTAAATGGCAATTTAGATACAGCAAAAAGTTATTTAATAAAAATAGATAGCATGGAAATTGGAGAACAATTTGCTGCAAACTATACAATCAAAGTACCAGCTAATTTAAATTACAACCTAAATGCAAGTGAAGGATATACAGTAGATTATACAAAATTCTTAAATACTGATTTAAAAACAGCTAAAGCTACAACTTTAAATTTAACAACAGGAACAGGAGCTGAAGTAAAAGCAGAATTAAAAGCATATAAAGGTGGAAAAGAATTAACAAATAATGAAAATGTTTACAATGGTGACATTATTAAATATGAAGTTAAAGTAAAAAATGTTGGTACAGAGCCAGCTAAAAATGTTAATTTAGCATTACAAATACCAGAAAATACAACAGCAGTTAACTATGTAAAAGGAACAGATAATATAGTACAAACTAAAGAAGTATTATATTCAACATATGACTATTTTGAAACAATAGAAACTGCAAATAATAAAATTAATTTCTTAGCTGAATTATTACAAGTAGATGAAGAAAAATCATTTACAATTGATGTTTTGGTTGGAGATAATGCAATAAATACAACTTTAACAGCAAAAGCCGGAGTTAATTATATAGGAAATGCAAATTCTGCAAATGAAGCAAGTATTGAGACAAATACTATTTCAAATAGTGTTACAAGAGCAGAAGTTACATTAAATATGATAATGACTGCGAGATATGAAGAATTAGTTCGTTCAGGCAAAAAATATCCATTTCATCTAAAAGTTAAAAATACATCAGGAAAGAGTCTTTCAAATGTAAAGATTACTATTAATCCAAATGAATTTTATAAACTAGAAAAAATATTCTATGGAAATGAAGTAATTGATTTTGAACATAATACATTCTATATATCAAATTTAGATATTGATGAATTAAAAGAATATGAAATAGATGTTTTAGCAGAAGGAGAAAAAGGAATTGCAACTATTTCTGCGCAAGCAAATGATTTATATTATTCTAATGAAGTTTCTGATAATATCAAATCAACAAATATTGCAGTATCACTGACAGCAAATAATGAAGGAGAAACATTAAAAGACGATAGTCAAATTCTATATAATATAAAAGTAACAAACACTGGTACAGATGTTATTGATAATTTTGAGGTAAAGCAAGAGTTATCAAATTTATTAAATGTAAAAAAGATTAGTGCAAACGGAAATGAAATTCAATTTAATCAAAAAGTTGAATATAATGAGGGCGAAAAGCCTAAACAAAATATTGGAATGGCATATAAAGAACAATTAGATGCTGGTGAAAGTGTTGACTTTTTGGTAGAAACAGAGACAAATGAAGATTTTCTTCATTCTGATGACATAAATTTAACAAGTATAGCTCAAGCTAAAGTAAAAACTTTAATAGCAAATTCAGAAGAAGTAAATCATATACTTAAAGCTAATAACTATACAAGCAATACTACAGAGTCTGGAAAAGATAATAGTGGTAATAACGATAATAATCAAAACAATGAAAATCCTAATGAAAATAATGAAAATGGTTATGTAATAAATAATGGAACAGATACAACAAATGAATCAAATTCAAAAAATACTATTTCAGGAACAGCTTGGTTTGACGAAAATGCAGATGGAAAAAGAGATTCAAACGAAAAAACATTAGGCGGAATAAAAGTTACATTATTAAATTTAGAAGATAATACTACGGCAACTGCTACAACCACAGAAAACGGTTTTTATTCTATTTCCAATGTAGCAAATGGTAAATATGTTGAAATATTTGAGTATGATACAGATAAATATATGTTAACAAAATATCATGCTGAAAATGCTAAAGATGCAAGAAATTCTGATGTTGAAAATGTAACTATGAATTTAAATGGAGAAAGTAAAAAAGTTGCGTCTACAGACACATTAACAGTAAATAATTCTAGCTTAACAAATATAGATATTGGTTTAATGGAAGCAAAAATCTTTGATTTAAGTTTAAGTAAATCAATTTCAAAAGTAAGTATAAGTAACACAAATGGAACAGAAAGCAAAGAATATAACAGTTCGGAACTTGCTAAAATTGAGATAAAAGCTAAATACTTAAGTGGTACAACAGCAGTTATAGAATACAAAATTAAAGTAACAAACAATGGAGAGGTTGCAGGATATGCAAGAAATATTGTAGACTATAAACCAGCTGACTTAAACTTTAACTCTAAACTAAATCCAGATTGGTATCAATCAGGAGAATACTTATATAGTACAGCTTTAGCAAACACCAAGATTGAGGCAGGAGAAAGCAAAGAATTAACATTAGTTTTAACAAAAACAATGACAGAAAATAATACTGGTCTTACAAACAACACTGCAGAAATTGCAGAATCTTATAATGCTTTGGGAATTGAAGACAAAAATTCTACATCTGGAAATAAACAAGCAAAAGAAGATGATTTAGGACAGGCAAATATAATTATAAGTGTAAGTACTGGTGCAGCAGTTAGCTATATATCTTTAACACTATCAATAATCGCAATAATAGCTGTTGGAGCATATATAATAACTAGAAAAATATTAAAAGAAAATGTGAAAATATAGGGAAGGGAGGAGTAGAATATGATTAAAACTAGTAAATTTAATAAATTTATAATTTCACTTTTACTAATATTAGTAGCCTTACTTATAAGATCAACTTCTTCCTCTTATGTTTATGGTTCAGAATACACATTTAAAGACTTTGATGAGTTATATAATTCAAAGGAATTTTACTGCAATAATCATGGTGTCAATTTCGATGGAGGAACTTACGTATCTGATGGAAATTACGTTATAACTAGTGATGACGTTTCTCAGAGTGAGAGAACTTTAGCATATATACTTTACTATGGTGCGAAGACAGGTCAAGGAGGATATAATCGCAATAGTCCTTATCAGAAAGCTATATGGGGTATGAACGACTCTCCTGTCTATAACGCAGCTATAAACATACAACAAATAAAATATGTAGCAGGAGAAGGAACTGCAAAAATTGATACAGGTGAGTTTACTATAATAGATGATGTAGGAACTTTATACATTAATTCTATGACAGGTAAAATAAATAAATTAAAAATCACTTTAAAAAATCCAGCTACAAACGAGACTAGAACCGAAACAATAGAAGAAGGAAGCAGTGGTGTTCCTGGTTTGGTTAACCTATATTCAGATGAAAGTTGTAATAGCTCTATAAATATAGAAAACATAAAGGAAAAGTCAAATGTATATTTTAAACTTTTAAATAATAACTATGAAGTTATAAATATAAAAATAAATGTTCATGTTGAAGCTAGTGGATATAAAGTTTTTTATTCAACATGGAAAAGAAAAGATGGAAAGACAGATAGGCAAAATTTGATTAGAATGGATGGATATAATGAAGGACATCCTAGTGACCAAGAAACTGAAATTAAAGCTGTATACCCAACAGGAAAATTACGCATCACAAAAGTTGATAAACATTTTAATGAAGTATGTCTTGGCGGAGCTCAATTTAAAATTCATTCAAAAATTGGATGGGTAGTAAAACTAACAGATGGTACAATTATTTATACTGGTAGTGAAAGTGAAGCTACAGAATTTGCCACATCAAAAGAAAATAATGGACAATTAGAAGTTGTACTTAGATATGG
>CAYTEX010000003.1:0-19640 GCA_964437015.1 uncultured Clostridium sp.
CTTGTAAGTTATGTCCTATACCTGGGATATAAGATGTAACTTCATAACCATTAGATAAACGTACTCTGGCAACTTTTCTTAAAGCTGAGTTTGGTTTTTTAGGTGTAACAGTTTTAACAACTGTACAAACTCCTCTTTTTTGTGGGCTTCTAGCATTTGTCATTCTTTTATTTTTAGAATTGTATCCATGTTGTAATGCTGGAGCTTTAGATTTTGTTGTTCCAGTTTGTCTTCCTTTTCTTACTAATTGATTAATTGTTGGCACTTAAATTCACCTCCTATAAAAATAAATAAACCGCTACGGAAATAATAGTTTCTAGTTTTTTCCATAACGGTATTATTCTATCACTTTTTTTTACTATTGTCAATGGTTTTTAGGCAAAAACCACCATTTTTACGGCTCATTATTTTTTTTATTATTAATACGTTGATACTTATCGTTTATTCTGTTCATTTTCATAAGAATTTCTTCATTTAATAGTTTACAGATTTTATCCGCAGTTTCATCATCTAATTCATCTACATCTATTTCTTTGTTCTTTACTTTATTATAAATATCCATAAATTTAGATTTATCTTCCTGATACTTTTTTTTAAAATTACTATCTATATTTTCTGTATTACTATCTTTTTTTTCGGTAATACTACCTATACTTTCAGTAATATTACTTATATTATCAGCACTACTCTCTTTTTTATCAATAGTATGTTTTTTTTCATCTGAAATAATATTTTTTGCAAAAATATTATTAAACCAATTTTTTATTTTTGAAAAAAAACTTTCCTTTCTCACTATTAGATATTTATCCTTCATTTGTCCCCCTACAATCTATTCAATTATTCATCATTTAAATAGTCCATCGGCTTCTTTTTTTATTTCCTCTATCATTCCCAAATTATCCCTATTTTTATCAATTCTTCCTGTTATTTCTTTTGCTCTATTTTCTTTAGCTTTTCTGTTTTCTATTGCCTTTTTTTCCGCCTCTATTGCTTCTTCAAGTTCTCTAGTAGCTATAATTATATCTTCCTCATCTTTTCCTAATTTATTATTAGTTATATCTTCCAATTCATCTACTCTTTGCAGTATTTCTAATAATCCTTTTAAAAAATCTTTTATATTTTTCGATTTAACTTTTTTTAATTCTGACATCTTATCCACTAATTGACTTAATTCTTCCGAAATGTCTAATTGCTCTGTTTCATCTTGTTGCTCTTTTTCATTTTCTTCTGTCATTTTACTAGATTCCTCATTTGCAACAGTTTCGACTATCTCATCTTCTTCATCTTCTTTATCTTCATTCAATTCAAATTGGTTTTTACCATGTTCGACTCTAGGTTTGTTTTTTGCCTTTTTTGCATCTTTCTCTTTTAGTAAATCAACTTCACCCTCTGTCTCAACATATTTTTTTAAAGCTTTTGACATAGTTTTTATACCTATTGCTTTATCCTCTTTATGTAATTCTAAATATTCATATGCTCTTTGATAATTATATATTGCTTCTTCAATCCATTTTTCTTGTTCTGCTTTATTCATAGCTCCATTAGCAATTTTACTAAATGGTCCTGTTAGTTTCATATATATAAATACTTTTCTAGCAATATCATCACTATCAATCTCGTCACTATTAATTTCATCCGATTCATTTATTTTCTGGTGTATTTTAGGCACGATCTTTTTATATATCTTCATATATGAATAACCATCTGCATTTGTTATAATGCTTTCCATTATTTTTGGACTTAAGATATTATTGCATTGTGCATTTACAGATTCCCAAAAATTTCTATTTGCATCAGCATAATTATTTTTACCTTTTGATTTTTCCATTAATGGTAATTCTCCTTTTTTTACTTCTTCTTTATTTGTTTCAGCTTTTAATGTAGTATTTGCTTCATCTATGCTTTTAAATTTGTCTTTCATATGCTTATACCATTCTATTGTTCGTGCTGAATCATTATTTATATTTCCTCTATTATCATATAATAGGTCTATTAGTTCAGAGGCTTTTTTAGATAATTTCAAAGGAAAAAGTGGTACCTTCAAAAAAACTTCACCATTATTTTTTAAATATTCAAATCCGACTTTACCAGCCATATTTAGATGATTTATTAAGTACGAACTATATTCTTGCTTCAAGTGAACCGAAAATGGTTCTAGATAATTTTGAAGTGCTATATATAGTACATCTTTTTTATCTTGATCTTTGGTAATTTCTATAAATAATGTATTATCATCATATATGTTTTTAGCATCAATCAATTTATCAATACATTCATCCTTTATTTCAAAAAATAGAGACATTGGCGAATTCAATCCCATATTCTCTAATTTTTCTCTAAGCCAAGTATATTCACCCATTATATGGGCAATTACATTTGACAAATACATACAGTTAGCATATATTTCACATTCCGTTTTACCATCAAGATTAAAAAACTGGTCTTTTATTTTTTCAGGTGTTATAATAAATTCATCAACCTGTTCTGGAACTATTATATTTAGCTCATCAATAATTCCTTTTATTCTTTGAAAACTATTTATTGTTGTAGAAAAAAATTCAAAATATCCAAGCATATCAATAAGCTCATAACACAATTGTAATGTTTTTTTGTAATATTCTATATCTGATAATCCTGGTGTTTTCTCATCTAAATATTCAATTTCTTTATATTTTTCAATCATTTTATTAAAATCAATATCTTTTTCTTCTTTAATAACGTATTTATGTTCCTCTGTCATTTGTTGTTCCCTTCTTAAAAAAATTCAAGCTTTATCCATTAAATACTCTATCAAATTCGTCTCCATCGATTTTTTCTTTTTCAAGTAATATTCCTGCTACAATATGAAGCTTATCAATATTTGCAGATAAGATTTCTTTGGCCATTTTATAAGCAGTATCTACAATTCTCTTAACTTCTGCATCTATTAAAGCAGCTGTTTGCTCTGAATAATTCTTAGTATGTGCCAAATCTCTTCCAAGGAATACTTCTCCTTGATTTTGGTCAAACATTATTGTACCTAGTTTATCGCTCATTCCATATATTGTAACCATACTTCTAGCAATTTGAGTTGCTCTTTCTATATCATTTGAAGCTCCTGTAGAAATATCATTT
Organism: uncultured Clostridium sp.; assembly: GCA_964437015.1. GTDB lineage: Bacteria > Bacillota > Clostridia > TANB77 > CAG-508 > CAG-269. The sequence goes on from CAYTEX010000003.1 coordinate 3,115, forward strand.
AAAATTAATGCTTCAGCAACTCTTCCTCCAAGAAGTGATATAATTTGTTCTTCCATTGCTGTTTTTGACATAAATGATTTGTCTTCTGTAGGTCTGTACATTGTATATCCTCCTGCCATGCCTCTTGGTACAATTGATATTTCATGTACAGGGTCAACTGTTGGTAAGAACTTACTAACAACCGCATGACCCGCTTCATGGTAAGCAACAAGCTTCTTTTCATGTTCATTTCTAACTTTTGTTTTCTTTTCAGGTCCCATTGTTACTTTTACCATTGCATCTTCAATTTCTTGCATTCCTATTTCTGTTTTATTTCTTCTAGCAGTTAAAAGTGCTGCCTCATTCAAAACGTTTTCCAAATCAGCTCCTGCAAATCCAGATGTATTTTTTGCAATTATTTTTAAATCAACGTCAGCTGCTAATCTTTTCTTTTTGCTATGAACTTCTAGAATTTGTTCTCTTGCTTTAACATCTGGTGCTCCAACTACTATTTGTCTATCAAATCTTCCTGCTCTTAAAAGAGCTTTATCTAAAACATCAGGTCTATTTGTTGCAGCTAAGACAATAACACCTTCGTTAGCAGAAAATCCATCCATTTCTACAAGTAGCTGATTTAATGTCTGTTCTCTTTCGTCATGACCTCCACCAAGTCCAGCTCCTCTTTGACGTCCCACAGCATCTATTTCATCTATAAATATAATACATGGCGCATTTTTTTTAGCTTGATCAAATAAGTCTCTTACTCTTGAAGCTCCAACACCTACAAACATTTCAACAAAGTCTGATCCACTTATTATAAAAAATGGTACTCCCGCTTCTCCTGCAACAGCCTTTGCAAGTAAAGTTTTACCTGTTCCCGGTTGTCCTACAAGTAAAACACCCTTAGGTATTCTTGCTCCCATATCTGTATATTTTTTTGGATTTTTTAAAAAGTCTACTATTTCTTGTAATTCTTCTTTTTCTTCATCTACACCTGCGACATCATCAAATGTAATTTTATTCTTTTCTGCGGTATTTATCATTCGTGCTCTACTTTTTCCAAATGTCATTGTTTTATTTCCACCTTGAGCATTTGCAGGATTCATCAAAAAGAACCAAAATACAAAGAAAATTATAAGTAATCCAAATGGTGTTACTAAGCTTAGTAAAGTTACCCATATAGATTCAGAGTCTTTTTCTAGTGTAAAACTTCCATCTTTTATAAATTTCTCTGAATAGCTAACAAAACTATCTAAACTTGGTATATTAACCTGCTTTTCTGTATTATCATTTAATTTTACTGTTGCACTAGCTCCGCTAGAAGAAAGTTCTACGCTTGTTACAGTACCTTCTTCTATGTTTTCTATTAATTCTGAATATTTCATTTTTGAATTTGAATTCTCTATAATAGATGTAATAGCTACAATTAAAATTACACCTATAATTAGCCATATAGCTAATGATTTTATTCCATTTCTCACAATTTTTTCCTCCTTTTCGTATTGTTAATATACCATAACAACTTTTTTTTTGCAATAGTTTTTTTTAATTATTATTTGTATATTTTTAGTGAATATACTTTTAAACATTATGCTTTTTATAGCTGATTATATAATTCGTTTCAGTCATGACTTTCCTAGTATAAAAAAAAGCTTCAGAAATTTTTCTAAAGTTTTTCAAATATTACTTGTCCTTTTCCTACTGAAATTTTGATATTTTTATTTGGTGTTAAATATTTATTTCCAATATTATTTGAACAAAGTTTTATTATATCTTCAATATTTACTTTTTCTATATTTTGTGCACTTCCTATGGTTTGAGCTATAGTGTAAATAATCAAACGTTTTCTGATTACTTCTTCTTGTTTATTAAATTCTTTTAAATCTAATACAATATAGCTTTCTTTTTCTTGTATTCTTATCTCATTATAAACTTCAATTGTTCTCTTTTTCATGTATTCATCTTCTTCTGTAATAACATTCGAAAGTCTATCTAATGTGTTAATAAAATTTGGATTAAATTCATCTTTGATATATGGAATTACGATATTTCTTATTTTATTTCTTGTAACATCATTTATGAAATTTGTTTTATCAATTCTTGGATTTAGGCTATTTTCTTCACAATATTTTTCAATTTCAATCCTTTCACATTCTATTAAAGGCCTAATAAATTTATTGTCTCTTATTGGCTCTATTCCTCTTAATCCTGATATTCCCGAACCTCTAAAAACATTCATAATTATAGTTTCTATTTTGTCATTTTTATTATGTGCAATTGCAATTTTAGTGGCTTTTTCTTTTTGAAATATTTCTTCAAAAAATTCATATCTAATATTTCTTCCTGTCTCTTCTGTTCCTTTCTTATTATTTTCTGCTTGTTTTTTTACATCGATTCTTTTTGCATAAAAAGGAATACTATATTTTTTACAGTAGTTTTCCACATATTGTTCATCATCTGTTGCTTCTTCTCTAATCATATGGTTTATATGGCAAACTATAATATCAAGTTTAATTTGATTTTCATCTTTTATTCGGCGCAAAATATCAAGCATGCAAACAGAGTCTGGTCCCCCAGACACTCCGCACACAATTCTATCATTTTGCTCTATTAACTTGTATTTTTTTATAGTTTTTAAAACCTTCTCTTTTAACATATTTTTACATCCCTAACTCGTTTCTATTATATATTAATTTTTGGTTGAAAAAGATTTAAATTTTGGCAAATCAAAACCTTACTCCTCATATCCTCTAGCCAGATTAACAAACTTAGTATAATTACCCATCCATAATAGTTTTATTGTTCCTGTAGATCCTGCTCTATGTTTTGCAATTATAACTTCTGAAATATCTTTTTCTTCACTATCTGGATTATAATAATCATCTCTATATAAAAACATAACAATATCTGCATCTTGTTCTATAGATCCTGATTCACGTAAATCTGATAGCATTGGTCTATGATCTGGTCTTGATTCAACAGCTCTTGACAACTGTGATAGTGCAATTACTGGAACATTTAGTTCCTTTGCAAGTATTTTTAAAGATCTACTTATTTCTGCTATTTCTTGCTCACGACTTCCATTTTTTCTACTTCCGCTTCCCTGTATTAATTGAATATAGTCTATAACAACAAGTCCAATGTCTTTTTCCATTTTTAATTTTCTACATTTTGTTCTAATTTCTGTTATAGATATTCCTGGTGTATCATCTATATAAATTCCAGCATCTGACATAGGTCCGACTACCCCTGCAAGTTTACTCCAATCGTCTTCGTCAAGCTTTCCTGTCATAACCTTATTACTATCCACCATTGCCTCCATACAAAGCATCCTATTTACTAGTTGATCTTTTGACATTTCTAGGTTAAATACAGCAACTGGTACATTTTCTCTAATAGCTGCATGTGCTGCTATGTTTAAAGCAAACGCGGTTTTTCCCATTGCAGGACGAGCTGCAATTAAAATTAAATCAGAGCCATGTAATCCAGCTGTCTTGTCATCTAAATCCGCAAAACCTGTTGGTACTCCAGTGATTCTTGATTTTTGATTATATAATTCTTCTAGTTTTGTAAAACTGTCTATTAGTACATCTTTAATTGGTGTATAGCTCTTTTGATTCTTTTTTTGAATTATATCAAATATCTTTTTCTCAGCGCCTGCCATTATATCATCAACTTCTTCAGTAGGGTTATACCCAAGTTCAATAATTTCATTTGCAGTTTTGATTAAATTTCTTAATGTGCTTTTTTCTTCAACTATTTCTATATATTTTTGAACATTTGTAGTTGTAGGCACTTTATCTGGCAAAGTTGCCAAATATTCATATCCACCAATATTTTCAAAACTTCCCATTGATGTTAGCTCATCTTTTACAGTAACCAAGTCTATTGGTTCTGACCTGTTATATAAATTAAAAATTGCTTCAAATATTAATTTACTATCTTCTCTATAAAAACTTTCTGGTTTAAGTTTTTCTACTGCGTCCATTACAGCATCTTTATCTGTTAAACAACTTCCAAGTACTGCTTGCTCAGCTTCTATATCATGTGGTGGTACCTTTCCTAATTCCATATTATTCTCCTAAAACCTCTACATTTAATTTTGCAATAACACCTTCATATAACTTAACATTTATTTTTGTAATTCCAAGTGTCTTTATTGTTTCTTTAAGCTCTATCTTCTTTTTATCAACTTTAAAATTATATTCTTTTTCAAGTTTTTCAGCTATTTCTTTTGAAGAAACTCCTCCAAACACTTTTCCATTTTCACCTGTTTTAACATTAAAACGTAATCTGACTTTTTCTAATTTTTCTGCCAACCTTTTTGCCTCTTCTTTTTCCTGATTCTTTTTATAGTTCTCAGAATCTTGCTTTGTTTTTAATTTAGACAAATTTGTAGCATTTGCTTCTACTGCTAAATTTTTAGGAAATAGATAATTTCTTGCATATCCATCAGATGCATTTATAATTTCATCTTTTTTTCCTACTCCTTTAATATTCTCTTTTAAAATTACTTTCATATTGCTTAATCTCCTTTCGGTGGGACAACCGGACCGGTTCTTTTTGTCCATCATCTATGTAAGCATTTTACTACATTTTTTGCAAAATATCAATACCAAAAAGCAAGTCTGTCCCATTTTCAAAATGGGACAGTCCCCAAATGAAAAAAGTTGTCAAAAAGGTCCGTCCCTATTGACAACTATTTTCTTCAAAATATTCATTTATTCTTTGTTTTAATTCTTCTTTTACTTCTTCTATGGTCATTCCTTCTATTTGGGCTCCTGCAAGTGTAATATGTCCACCTCCACCCATTTTTTCTAAAATAACCTGTACATTTATATCTCCTATTGAACGGCCACTAATTGTTACTTCATTTCCAACATTTCCTAACACAAATGAAGCTGTAATATTACCTATAGTTAATAGTTCATCAGCTGATTTTGCACATATAACATTTGCATCTTTATCTTCTTTATTGTAAGTTGCAATTCCTATTGTATCATTTATAATTTCTGTTGTTTTTATAATTTCTGTAATTTTGTTATATGTTTCTAAATCACTTTGGAACCATTTTTTAACTTGTATTATATCAACACCACATTTTCTTAGATATGCTGCTGCTTCAAATGTACGCACTCCGGTTTTAAATGTAAAGTTTTTAGTATCCATCATAATACCAGCATAAAGAGTTTCAGCTTCAATTTTTGAAAGTTCAATTGGGGTACTTGTATATTGTAAAAGCTCTGTTACAAGTTCTGCTGCAGAAGATGCATAAACCTCATGAAATGTAAGTATACTTTTTTGAATAAAGTCCGGACTTCTTCTGTGATGGTCTATTATTGCAATTTGATTTGTTTTATCTATTAAGCTTGGATCTTCAACATAGCTTGATTTATGAGTGTCTACAATTATTAAAAGTGTTTTATCCGTTATTTTCTCTTCTGCTATTTCTTTGTTTATAATTGCTCCTTCAAATTGTTTTTCTTCATCTAAGCTCTGTTTAACTAAACCTAATGCCATCGTATTTGTATTTGCCACTATATACGCTTCTTTTCCCAAATTAGTTGCTAATCTATACATTCCGATTGCAGATCCCAAAGCATCTATATCTGGGTTAGTGTGTCCCATAATAAGTACTTGATCATTTTCTTTAATAAGTTCTTCTAAAGCATGAGCAACTATTCTTGCTTTAACTTTTGTTCTTCTTTCTACCTCTTCTACTCTACCTCCGAAAAAATGGTATTTTCCATTTTCTCTAATTGCTGCCTGATCGCCTCCACGTCCTAGTACAACATCCATTGTATTAACTGCAGATTGGTATTTTTCTTTTCCTGTTTCTCCTTCATTTGATATTGCTATACTTAGTGTAAGTTGTATTCTTTTACTTATATTAATATCTTTTATTGTATCTAAAATATTAAATTTACTTTCTTTAATTTTATCTAAATATCTTTGTTCAAATAGATATACAAATCTATCTCTATCTGATTTTACAATTATTCCATCATATTCATTTGCCCATTCATATATTGCTTTTTCAATTTCTGCAGTTAATTGTGGTCTTTCATCAATCTCAACTTGTTGAATTGTTTCTTCATAATTGTCTATCATTATAATGCCTACACAAGCCTTAGAATCTTTATACTCTCTTTGAAGTTTTATATTTTCAGTTTCATCTAAAAAGTATAAAATCATCATATACTTTTCTTGTTTTTTTCTTTCCTTTACCCCTGACTTAACAAATTCTCCAAGTATTTTATATTCTTTATTGTCAATTTTTAAATTACTTACAATTGATTTATCTTTTTTATCTTTTCGCTCTTTTATTTCAAGGTTAATATTTTCTAATAGTTCTGTAATGTAGTTGTCTATATCTATATTTGCAAATTCAGATACAAAATTTGTACTTCTCCATACAATATTTCCATCTGTTTCAACTATTATTAATGGTATTGGCGAATAAATCAAACTGTTTTTAGCCGCTTGATTTACATTTAGTGTTAAGTCTTGTAGGTGCTGAGATATCTCACTCTTTCTTTTGTTATTTGCAAAATATGTATATCCTAAAATCAGTCCAAAAATAATAATTGCAGGAATTATGAATTTTGGATTATATATACAAATTACAATTAACAAAATAAATATAATTACTAGATATATTTTAGTTCTTGATACTAAACTATCAAATAATTTTCTGTTTGTATTCTGCAAAATATTATCTCCTTTATTTTCATATTTTTATACCATTCTATTTTACTTCTAAATTACAATTTTGTCAAATATATTAATAAAAGCCTTACTTTTGAATAAACATATAGTGAAAGAGGTCATTTATGTTTTTATACATAGTTTACATTTTTATTGGATTTTATTTATTAATAAAAGGTGCAGATTTTTTGGTAGATGGAGCAAGCAATTTGGCAAAAAGATTTTATATTCCAACTATTATTATAGGTTTAACAATTGTTGCTATCGGAACATCTATGCCAGAACTAATGGTTAGCTCTACAGCTTCTATTGAAGGACATTCAGATATGAGTATTGGTAATGTTGTTGGAAGTAATATTGCAAATTTGTTTTTTATATTAGGTATATGTTCTATAATAAAGCCTTTAAAGTTTCAAAAAACAACAGAAATATTTGAGAATTTTATTACCATTTTTGCTACATTTCTTTTGTTATTTTTTGGAAACAATACTAAGACTAATATTATAACAAGATTAGATGGATTAATATTGTTATTCTGCTCAATTTGTTTTATTCTATATAACATATATATGGCTAAAAAAAAGGCTTCTGTGTTAATAGAACTTCAAAAACATAATAGTCAAAAAATTAATATTTTTAAATGTATATTAAGTATAATCTTAGGAATTCTCGCTTTAAAAGTTGGAGGAGATGTTGTAGTAAAATATTCTTCTAAAATAGCCTATATTCTTGGAATTAGTGAAAAAATAATAAGCATAACTATAGTTGCCTTTGCTACGAGCTTACCTGAGCTTTTAACATCTATAAATGCAACTCTAAAAGGTGAAACTGATATGGCTATTGGCAATATTATAGGTTCTCAAATCTTTAATATCTTTTTTATAATTGGTGTATCTTCTGTTTTGTGTCCAATTAACTATTCTACACATTATAATTTTGACATCGCATTATTACTTGCTGGTACAATTCTTTTTGCAACATTTCCATTTATAGGAAAAAAACACTTTATGACAAGATTTAATGGGATTATATTTATTTCAATATATATTTTGTATCTGATTTATAGTATAAATTTAGCCATATAAAAAACGGAACTAACATTTTCTAAGCTCCTAATGTCGCTAAGAACCTATTAGTTCCGTTTTTTATTTAACTACAATATTGTAAATTCTATTTTTTACATATATTTCTTTTATAATAGTTTTTCCTTCCAATTTACTTTCAATTGCCTTATGAACTTTTTCTTTAATTAAGCTTTCGTCTTCATCTAAAGCAATTGAAATATTAGCTTTAAGCTTTCCATTTATTTGTATAGGAAGATCAATCTCGTCATTAATTGTTTTTGCATCGTCATATTCAGGCCATTTTTCATAGCTTATTGTGTTATTATGTCCTAATACACTCCATAATTCTTCTGTAATATGAGGTGCAACCGGATTTAATAGTTTTAAAAATCCTTCAGCATATTCTTTTGGAAGTGTGTCTTCCTTATTTACAGAATTTATAAATATCATCATTTGAGATATTGCAGTATTGAAATTCATTGTTTCATAATCGTTGGTAACTTTTTTTACTGTAAAATGATAAGCTTTTTCAATATTGTCGTTTTTCTCATCTTTAATTTTTCCAGATTCTGTATATAATCTCCATACTTTATCTAAGAACTTCTTAGATCCTTCTATTCCATTTGGATCCCATGGTTTAGCACTGTCTATAGGTCCCATAAACATTTCATACATTCTAAGACTATCTGCTCCGTATTCTTTTACCATATCATCTGGATTTATAACATTACCTTTAGATTTACTCATTTTTTCGCCATTTGAGCCTAAAATCATACCTTGATGACGTAAACATGCAAATGGTTCTTTTACTGGAACTAAGCCCTTATTATATAAATAATTATTCCAAAATCTTGAATATAATAGATGTCCTACAGCATGCTCTGGACCACCCATATATAAATCTACAGGTAACCAATGTTTTAATAATTCTTTATTTGCAAAGTCACTTTCGTTTTTAGGGTCTATATATCTTAGAAAATACCAACTAGATCCTGCAGCTCCTGGCATTGTACTCGTTTCTCTTCTTGCTTTCTTTCCATCATATTCTGTATTTACCCATTCTGTTGCCTTATCTAATGGAGAGGCACCGCTTTTTGATGGGCTATAATCTTCAAGTTCTGGTAAAATAAGTGGTAATTCTTCATCACTTATGGCTATCATTTCATCTCCAACAAATACTATTGGAATAGGTTCTCCCCAATAACGTTGTCTTGCAAATATCCATTCACGAAGTTTATAATTTACTTTTCTAGTTCCTATTTTGTTGTCTTCTAGCCATGTTATAATTCTATCTATAGCATCTTGTTTATTTAAACCATTTAAGAATTCTGAATTTATATGTATTCCATCTTCTGTATATGCTTGTTTAGAAATATCTCCACCTTCAAGAACTTGAACAATTTTGATATTGTATTTTGTTGCAAATTCATAATCTCTTTGATCATGTGCAGGTACTGCCATAATACATCCAGTTCCATAGGTTGCTAATACATAATCTGATATCCATATAGGTATTTTCTCATTATTTACAGGGTTAATTGCATAACTTCCTGTAAAAACTCCAGTTTTTTCTTTATTAAGTTCTGTTCTTTCTAAATCTGATTTTGATGCTGCTTGTTTTTTATATTCTTCAATTTGAGCTTTTTGTTCTTCTGTAGTAATTTTGTTAACCAATTCTAATTCTGGAGATAAAACACAATATGTTGCACCAAATAAAGTATCTGGTCTTGTTGTAAAAACTGTAAATGTAACATCATCAAATCCATCTACTTTAAAAGTAACTTCTGCACCTTCTGATTTTCCGATCCAATTTTTTTGAATCTCTTTCGTTGACTCTGGCCAATCCAATTCATCTAGATTATTAAGTAAAGTTTCTGCATATTTTGGGATATCTAAAACCCATTGTTTCATATTTTTACGAACAACAGGGAATCCACCTCTCTCACTTTTTCCATCAATTACTTCGTCATTTGAAAGCACACATCCAAGACCTTCACACCAATTTACTGGCATTTCTATTAGTTTTGCTAATCCATCATTATAAAGATTTTTAAAAATCCATTGTGTCCATTTATAATAATTAGGGTCACATGTAGAAATTTCTTTATCCCAATCAAAAGAAAATCCAAGCATTTTTAATTGTCTTTTAAATGTTGCAATATTTTGCTCTGTAAATTTTGCAGGGTGATTTCCTGTTTTTATTGCATATTGTTCTGCAGGAAGTCCAAATGCATCCCATCCCATTGGATGTAAAACATTATATCCTTGCATTCTTTTCATTCTAGACATTATATCTGTTGCTGTATATCCTTCTGGATGTCCAACATGTAATCCCTGTCCAGATGGATATGGAAACATATCTAGCGCATAATACTTAGGCTTAGAAAAATCCCAAACGTCAGTATAAAATGTTTTGTTTTTATCCCAATATTCTTGCCATTTATTTTCTATGTATTTAAAATCATATCCCATATGCTTTCCCCCTTTTTTTAGATGAAAAAATTATATACCAAAACTCCATATTAGTCAATACTTTAGCTACTTAGCATACGAAAAATAAGCTATAGAAGAAAGATATTCCACATATAGCTTATATTTGAATAAAATGTTTTTTTCATAAAATAAACGTTTTATTAAATTTATATAACAAATATTTTCAAAATTAATCGCTTTATTTTTTATTTAATCGAAAAGTGCATTAAAAAGTTGTGTTCTTTTATACATTTGATCAAGTGTTTCATCATCTTGAATCTCTTTTATTGATTTATTAAATTTGTATGACATATCTTTATTTTCGTTTGTTTTTAATAAATTCAAAAGTATGGCTCTTTCTTTTTCTGATTGTGCGAAATAATCATAATCCATTTTAAATAAAATAGCTCTTGCAGCTTTTGATAATGATTCTTTTCCTTTTGTAAAATTTATTGGCTCTAATACATTTTCAGAATTCATTAAAACATATTGATTAGCATTTCTTTCAATTGTTTCATACAAACTATCTGGGATTTTATTTTTATATTCAGCCCCTAAATAATCTAAATAAGCTTTAATTTCAAAAAAAATTTTATAATTATTCATTTATCTCATATCCTCTTCATTTTCTTTTTCTATTAATTGACTTGCTGTCATAAATATTTGCTCCATAAAATTCGTAATATCCATTGGAGTTAAATCTTCATACATAGCAAAATCTCTTCTCTTTCTCATAAATGAAATTGTATCTTCTTCTTTGTCAACATCAGAATTATTGGATACTTCTTCATAATTTGAAAACCCATATACATCTTTAAGGAGAGTATCTACATCTATATGAGGTTCCACATATGAAGCATTTTCTTTCTCTTTTTTTTGTCTAAAAAAAGAAAGCGAACTAATTATTCTGTGTCCTCGCAGTTCTTCGGCTGTAGCATGATATATTTCTTCTAATACTTTTGATGCAAATTTTTTATTTAATTTATTAGCAAATTCTATATATTTTTTTGATTCTTGGGTTCTCAAATATTCAGGATTCAATCTGCTTCTATGAGCAAATCTAAATCTATCTAATGCATCAGCATCTTTTAAAACATCAGATAAACACCTTAGAAATTCATATTCTGTATTTGAAGAAGAAAAATCAGTTTCAAAGTAACCTTCACTATTTTCTGTATCTCTAATACCGTATTTATTTGCTATACTTTTAAATTTTATTTCATATTTTTCTTTATCCCTATCATTAATTTCATGAAGTTCGATTGCAGCTTGAATAATTGCTAAATTTTCTTCTGTAATTCCAAAAGGATTATTAGGGTGTGATTTATAATATTCTTGCACTTTAAATGCACTTGCCACTCCATGTATATCTTTTCCGTCTGTATCTTTGCCTCTACCACTGTCATGAAAAGCAGCTGCTGCAATTAGTATTCTTTTTTGATCTGCTGTAAATCCTTTATCGTTTGCAATATAATTAGCAAATATCATTACTTTTTGAATATGCTCTATGCTATGATATTTATTACCATCATAAAAGTTAGTTTTAGATATTGCTTTTATCATGTTTGGAAGCTCTTTTCTAGTGAATTCTTCGCTCCTTTTCAATCTTATATTATCTAATTCTTGTATTATTGATAATGGAATAATATCTAATTTTTCAGAATCTACAACAAAATTGCCATAATTGGTTCTATACTTTTGTTCTTCAGATAATATAACATTTTCAAAAATGTTTTCTAATTTTTCTTTATTATCTCCAGAAGATGATATTTTTTCTTTTATAATATTAAATAGATTATGTCTTTGATCTTCATTAAACATTGTTTTCTTTATTTTTTCAGAAGAAAACCTTGTTGATACAGCATTATTTTCAAAACGTGTAATCAGATTAGGTATAAGTACAGCAAGTCTTTGTGGATCATTTTCTTTTTTAAATTCTTCAATCGCATTATTCATTTTTCTATGTTCGTTTTCAATGATTTTTTGTCTATCAATTATTAAAAGTGGTATATTATATTGAGCTGCTGCTTTAACACTTTGTCTGTATTTATCATCATATATTAATTCTTCTAATGGAATTCCGGATTTTTCAGAATATGCTCTTAATTCATCAAATCTTTTATTTAAAGAAGTATTTCGTTTTATACCATATTTTTTTGATATATTGTACCATTCTTCATCTTCTATAATTGTATTTTCATCAAAATCTTTGATATAAATGACATAATTTGGTTTATCTGCTTTAAATTCTTTTTTCGTTTTATCAAAAATCAATCTATCACATACTACCTCATTATGATTATGTCTCGTATGATTTTTTAAATACTTAGGTAGTCTATATTGTATTCCTCTTTCGCTTAAATCCCATTTTGCTCTTTGAGGAGCTAATGATCTATTTGCATTACATGAAGCAATATCCCAAGGAGCCATCATTAATAATTCATTGCTTTGTTGAGAAGTATATCCAAAAATGGGACCAGAATAATTATCCCATCTAGCTATTGCTAATAAATCATTTGTAATAAAAGATTTGCAATTACCATGATATGATAAATCGTAAAATTTATTATGTGAGTAATCATATGGTTCTTCATAATATCCATATGCACCATCAACTCTTGCTAACATACAAAAAGGTTTTTCTGGATCTATTTCATATACTTTAACTTTTCTTCCTTTTGCAGAATCATCTGGAAAAAGATATGTTGTAGTTAATCCAAATAATCCAGATTTTGTCCCTTCGTCTCCTTTAAAGTTTGACATTTTTTCTACTAATTTGTTTTTTGCCTTAAATAACTTTCTAAAAAGATTGTTTATAGTTACTTCTGATGGTTGTCCTTCATATACTATTTCTCTTGATGGCACACTATTATGTGGATTGTATAAAACTTCGTTCATTTTATTATTATAAAGTTCTATCATATTGTTCTCTAAAGATGCATAGTTAATTTGAATATCTTCCGATTTTAATTTTTCAATTAACTCTTTGTTATTAAGTACTTGTTCACATATTTTATCTACATTCTTTACTTGATATAGTTTTCTTAGTGTTCTTATAACTTCTAAAGTTTTTAATTCTTTAATAGACATTGATTTAGTGTTCATTTCTGGTTTAAAAACATCTTCTCCATACTTTTTGACTAAATTTTCGACTTGCTCTGAATTTAGTCCAAAAAATAATTGATATAAAGCTTCTTTTTTCTGACTAAGAACGCTTTTAGGTAATGAATCTGATTTCATAAACTCATCTAATGAAGATATTTCAGCAATGTTTCCTGATAAAATCGAAATACATTTTTCTACTCTTATTTTTGAATAGCTTTCAACTTTATCTAATGAATCTATATTAAAACTGTTTGATTTATCTTGAACTATTATATCAATCAGTCTTTTAATGTTTGTACATCTTTCTAATTGTTCTAAAGTAGTATTTTTAAATAATTCTGTATAATTCTTTATATTTAATATAAAGTCTGTAATTTCTACGTTTGCATTAGGTCTTAATAGCGCTAGCTTAAAAACATAAGCTCTTTTTTCATCATCTGTAATTAATCTAATATATGAATTTAAACGCTTATCTTGAGAAAGTCTCACAATTTGTTCTATCGATAAAGCTTGAAATATTCCTTTATCGTTTATATAATCTGCTAATTCACTATGATATATTCCAAGTTGATCTAAATCATTTAGTTTTTCCTTTAACTCAGGTTCTAAGTCATTGTCGTGTTCAAAACTTAATTCTCTTCCTATGACACCCCTAGTTTTTTCTGATACTTTTCTTGCAATATTTCTATTTTTTGTTCTTTCCTCGACTAATAAATTTAATTTTCCAAAGCGTTCATCTATATTTTTTAATTTAAACAGCAACATTATATAACTCATATTCTGTTGCTTATGTATATCAAAATAACTATATACAGACGCTAACAAAAGTTCGTCTTCTGAAAGATAATCTAAGTATTCTTCAACAAATTTCAATTTTTCTTTGTCTGAAATACCTATAGTTTCCATTGTTATTTGTATTTTTTTTATTATTGACATTATTTTTTCATCTGCATAATTAGAATAGGCATTTTTAAAATCATTTTTAAACTTATCTAATAACATAATTAAGATTTTTTTTTTCTGTTGTTCAGATATAAAACCAGTTATTTTAATAAGTTCTCTAAAAACATTTTGATTCTCTATACTATTTGTTAGTTCAACCAAAACATCCAGATTATCGAGAATCTCCCTATAATTCATACCTTTTCTTCTTTTAAAATAATTATTAAATACAGCTTCTTTTTCTTTTTCAGATAAATTTTTATAATCTTCACTTTGTAAATATATTTTTAATTTATCAACATTTTCTTGACCTATTCCTTTTCTTGTTATAAATTCTATAGAATCAATAAATTTCATTTTTTCCTCTCAATTATAATAATTTTTTTAATATTTTAAACTAAAAAAAAAATATTGTCAACGATTTTTTTATTACACTTATTTTGCTTTAGCAACTTCGTATTGAAATTCATCGAAAATCCATAGAAATATTGAGTTTTACATAAAAAAATGTATAATATAAATAAAATAAGGAAGAATCAAATAAGAACGATTATGTCCTTATTTAAATTCTTCCTTAAACTTTTTTTTTATTTAAATTATTGTAATTCAACAGTAGCTCCAACTTCTGTAAGTTTAGCTTTTAATTCTTCAGCTTCTTCTTTAGATGCATTTTCTTTTAATGTTTTAGGAGCTCCATCAACTAAATCTTTAGCTTCTTTTAATCCTAATCCTAATGCATTTTTAACAGCTGTTATAACTTTTATTTTTTGATCTCCTGCAGATACTAAAACAACATTGAATGATGTTTTTTCTTCAGCTGCTCCTGCTGCTCCTGCAGCTCCTGCAGCTGGTGCTGCAGCTGCTACTGCAGATACTCCAAATTCTTCTTCTATAGCTTTTACTAAGTCAGCTAATTCAACTACTGTCATTTTTTTGATTTCTTCAATCATTTCTTCTTTACTCATAATTTTTTAATCCTTTCTTATCAATTATTTTTTTATATTTAGCGATTTAAGCTCGCCACTCTATTTTTATTCAGCAGCTTGTTCTTTTTGTAAACGTACTTGTTCTAGTGCCACTGCAAATTTTGAAATATTTGCAAGTAATCCACCAGCAAGCATAGATAGTAAGTCTTGTCTTGATGGTAATTTTGCTAAAGTTATAATCTCTTCTGTTGTCATAACCTTTCCATCAACAACTCCACCTTTAATTTTATAATAATCATTATCTTTACTGAATTTGTAGATTATTTTTGTTGCGTCAAGATAATCTTCGTTTGTTGTAATAACTGCTGTAGGTCCTTCTAGTTTATCGTCTAGACCCTCAATCTTGCATTCTGCTAATGCTCTTTTTGTTATATTATTTTTTATAACTCTGTATTCAGCATTAACTTTTCTAAGGTCTGTTCTTAAATTTGTAACATCAGCAACATTTATTCCTCTGTAGTCTGTTAATAGTATTAACTTAGCTTCTTTCATAGTTTCAGCTAATTTTGCTACTTCTTCTTTCTTTTGGTTAATTGAATTTTCACTTGCCATTTATTTTCACCTCCTAAGCTTTTATATATATTTTTAAAATTAAAATCAAATTAAAAATTTTATCAGTTTACTACATAATAACTGTATTAAACAAAAAACTCATTAAGACCTATACAAGGTGCATAATGAGCTTATGTTCTCTTTATAATACACCTCGGTAGGACTTAAATGCCTACTGTCTTTGGCTATTTTTATTTAATTACTATTCCTGAATAGAAATTCCAGGACCCATAGTTGTTGTAACAGAAATACTCTTTATATATTGTCCTTTAGCTGCTGCAGGTCTTGCTTTTATAATTGCATCCATAACTGTTTGATAGTTTTCTTGAAGTTTTTTAGCTCCGAAAGAAACCTTTCCAAATGATAAGTGAATAATATTTGTTTTGTCTAATCTATATTCAACTTTACCAGATTTTATTTCTGCAATAGCTTTTGTAACATCCATTGTAACTGTTCCAGATTTAGGGTTAGGCATTAATCCTTTTGGTCCTAATACTTTACCTAATCTTCCAACTACACCCATCATATCAGGTGTTGCAACTACAACGTCATAATCAAACCAGTTTTCATTTTGAATTTTTGGAATTAATTCTTCAGCTCCAACATAATCTGCTCCAGCTTTAGTAGCTTCATCAGCTTTTGGTCCTTTTGCAAATACTAAAACTTTTAAAGTTTTTCCTGTTCCATTTGGAAGTACTACTGTACCTCTAACTTGTTG
>CAYTEX010000004.1:0-17557 GCA_964437015.1 uncultured Clostridium sp.
AACTTATTGCTCATTTTCCTTACATTGTTAGGTATTTCATGTTGGAGGTTATATAATAGACTACTTCACCATTATGCCATTTATCTGTTATAGAATCTACTATTTCAATACTAATATTGCTCAATATATAATCTTTGCTTTCAATCATTTCTCTTGCAGTAAATCCAATAGTGTGCCAGTTACTATTTTCTTTTATACTATTGATAAATGCTATAAATTTTTGATTAAGTAGCTTTGTTAGTTTATCTTTTAGTTTTGCTTTCTCTGGACTATTATTTGATAGCTCATCATATTTTGCTACATCTCTTTTGAATTCTATATGTTCATCTAATGTTTTGAAAAATATTGCTAGATATGGTCCATATTCCTCTAGGTATTGTTCAATTACTTGTGTGAAGTCATTATCATTCATTGTATATTTAATTATCATAAGAATACACCTCACTAGGTATTGTTCAATTACTTGTGTGAAGTCATTATCATTCATTGTATATTTAATTATCATAAGAATACACCTCACTTTGTATATGTTCTTTCTTTAATTAAAATACAATTTTGAATTTATCTCAAGTTCTGTGCAATTAGATATTGTTCACGTTTATCAACTTCATCTTCTTTGAATTTATTAAATACAGAAGTATAGGTATCTAAAGTAACGTCTATAGAATGATGACCAAGTATTCTTTGGAGAACTACCGCAGACATCCCACTTTCTATACAACGAGTGCCGATATGTATGTCTAATTTGATGTGTCGTCATTTCACTACTTTTTAGGTTTATTACTTTACCGTTCCTATGTATTTTATAATCACATAATAATATTCCAGCATCCTTTGCTATACGTTTACAATGACTGTTAATTGTTGATGGAGTGATAAAATCTCCATTTGGGAGAGTAAATAGAAAATTTATATTCATATTATGTTTTAATTTATCCTTCAAAAATTTTGACAGAGGAATATCACGAATGCCATTATATGTTTTTGTACTATCTCCAAGTTTTACTTTATCTTTCAAATCTCTTGTCAAACTACGTTTTACATGAATAATATTGTTTTTAAAATCAATATCACTACGTTTCAGAGCTAAAACTTCTCCACACCTCATGCCGAGTTTCTAAAAGAACCCAGAACACCATCTCATAGCGATAATTTTTCTTTGATAGTTGCTCTCTAAAAGCTTTTTCTTGTTCGAGAGTTAATGCTTCAACTTTTTTGTCAGGTTTCTTACTTCTAGGTTTTTCTATTTCGCCCTTTATTGAAAATGGGTCTTCTGTTATTACTCCCATACGATATGCTTTATTATAAATTTTTGCAAGTTTCATATATATTTTATCAATTGAAGAATTTGCATAGTCTGTAGTTAAATCTAATAAGCATTCGTTTATATCATCTGTAGTTACTTTTTGGATAGGGAGAGATGATATATACATTCTTGAAATAATTTTTGCAGTTTCTCTATCTCTAACTTGTGTACTTTCTTTAATTCTATTTTGCTTTCGGTCATACTCTAATAATTGCTCTTGAATTGCATTTATTGTTACCTTGCTTTTATCTACATGTTTATTTTCTTTTATACTTATTAATCTTCTGTTTAATTCTTCTGCAACTTCTTTCCTAGTAGGCTTACTAAATAACCTACGTTTTCCATTTGCCCAGTATTGACAATGCCATTTACCAGTTTTTTTATCTTGATAAATAGTACCTTCGCCATTACCGTCTTCTTTTACCCATAATTACTACTTCCTTTCAATTTTAACTTGAAATTGGTAGCTTATATGTGCTATAATACAAATAGCACTTGCAAAGCTTAATTTCAAGTGTTGAGATAACTGTTAGTGTGCGTCCGCCAAGATAAGCACTAACAGTCTTATTATTTAAGTTCGTATTTTTTACTATATTCTGTAATGAATTCATTTGTTGTTTGATAATATCTCTCATTTTGTATATTCTTCATTGCTGACTTTTCTAGTTGTTTTTCCAAATTTCGTCTTGATAGTTTATATAATAAGTAATCACTTATTTCCTCTAGTTCTAATTTCATATTCTCTATATCATAATATAACATTGGTAAGGTTTTATCATTATTATAATTTAATATATTTCCTAATGCTTTCACTCCAAGTTCAATAGTTCTTCGTTGTTTATTGTTTATCATAAATATTGGAATGTCTTTAATTAGCATTAATGATATAAAGTTGTGAGCGGAAGCTATGTTATTAATATACAAACTAGACAATGTTGAATTTCTTTCTATTAAAGGTTTAATCTTTTCTAAAGTAGAAGTCAAACTATTTTCAGTAATATATACCATACTTTTATATAATTGATAAATTTCTTCATTAACTATATCGATATGTTCCTTGCTCATAATTTCTGTAAAAGTATCTTCTTCAGTGTTACTTTGCTTATTATCTGCAAGTACCTTTTTAGAAATAGTAGTTTTCTTATCTGTTAATCCTACTAGATAATCAAGAGATATATTTAGATAATTTGCAATTTCTGCAAGGTCTTCAATTTGTAACTTTCTACCTTTTATATTAAGCTCCGCATACATTATCTTTTCTTTTAACACTCTTTGCTCTTTAGGGTCTGCATTAGGTTTTACACTTTTGGCAAATTTTTCTTGTGATGAATCTTCATCTTCTTTTCTTACCTCAATTAATCTTTCAGCTAGTGTCCTTAAATATTTATTATCCCTTTCTAACTTATCCATAATATCTCACTTCCTTTCGTTATAGATTAGAAATATCTTCTATTATTATTTTACCATGTAACAAAAGAATTGTCAACTCTAATTCGTGGTAATTTTAGAAATAGCAAGAAATAGTGTTGACATAATTTGAATTTTATGGTAAACTATATTTAAAGATGATATTACATGAGCTCTAAAACGTAATATTTTCTTTATATATATGTAAATTAATAAAGAAAGGAATGTTGCCAATGAACCAAGAACCTGCAACAATGAATGTTGCAACTGTGAGTGATTATATTGGTTGCTCACAAGCTGAGGTTAGAAAACTCATACGTACAAAAGATATTCCATACAGAAAAATAGGCATCAAATATGTTTTTGATACACCTGTTATTGAATTATGGAAGAAAAATTCTTATGGAAAGGAAGGCTTTAAATATGAATGCTAATATTGATTTTGAAGATATGTATACACCAGAAGAAGTAGCAATTATTCTAAAGACAGATGTATCCGTAGTATATGATTTAATTTATGAATATGGATTAAAGGTATTTCCTTTAGATGAAGAAGGCACATTTCGTATACCTAAATCATGTTTACTGGAACACATTGTAACTGAAGTTATAGATTTTACAGAAGGGAGATTTGATAATGGACAAAAATAAAAACGAGGTTGATACTAACCAAAGCACACCTCGTTCTACAAATAGTGTTGAAGAAACTGCGGTTTCTTCTAACATTTCTAATTATACACCAGATGAAACAAATAATCAAGTAATTGAAAATTTAAAACCAGCTACTCCTAAACAATATACAGAAGAAGATATTGATAAATTACTAAAGATTAAATCCTTAATAGACAGTAAATCAAAGCCAAATTTTTATGATGGAAAAACTATGAAATACAGAGAAGTTGCAGACTACCTTATAAAGAAATTTCACATCATAAAATTACATGATGAATTGCACATATATACAAATGGTATATATGTAAGTAATATGAACATATTAGAATGTTTAATTAGATATGTTGTACCTAAAGTGAAACCTGTAGAAGTAAAGCTAGTTATCAATGAATTGTTTTTCAGAGCTCCAGAGAAAATAGAAAGTAACTATAAATATGTTGCAATGGCAAATAAAATTATCGATATTTCAACAATGAAAGAATATGAATTTGATGCCAATATGTTCGTAATTGCAAGTAGAATTAATGCTCTTTATAAGAAAGATATACTGAAAACAGATACTTCAAATGTAGAATTTGTAAATTCATATTTCAAGAATTTAAGTTGTGGAGATAAAGAACTTGCTACACTATATCTTGAAATATTAGGTTACTGTATGGTCAGGTCTCATAAATTTCAATTAGCATTTTTATTAAAAGGAAGCTCAAATAATGGCAAGTCAATTTATCTAAAGGTTTTAGAAGGACTAACAGGTAGATATTGCGGACATTTAAATCTACAGCAACTATCAAATATTAAATTACTTCGTGGGTTATGCAACTGTACTACAAATATTATTGATGATACAAGACAACCTAAAAAGATAGACCTAGAACAGATACAATCAATAATATCTGGTGCAACAATAGCAGTTCCTCAAAAAGATGCTGAAGATTTTCGATTTGCACCATATAGCACTTTATTATTAGCAACTACGAATATCTTAAATTTCAAAGATTTCAACAAGAGTTTAACTAGAAGATTCAAAGTAGTGCCATTCAATGCAGACTTTGAGAATAATAGAAATGATGATATCGAAGAACCAATATGCAGACCTAGTAATTTAAATGTTATTGCATATATGGCATTGAGTGCTTTTAGTAAAGTCATAGAAGATGGTCATTTTCACATACCAGAATCTGTAGAAAGTGATACCAAAGCCTATTTTTATGAGAATAATCAAGTATTGGAATTTAAAGAATTATTTCCAATTAAAAGGCTAATTCTCAAAGGCTCTTATTTTGCTAGATATGAAAAATGGTGTATAGATACTGGTAAAGAACAAGCTGAAAGCAATATTAGCACATTTGGTAAGAAAGTTCTTGGATTAGGTTATAAGCCAATAGACCCATCTTTTGATGGTTCAAGATTAGACTACTATGCAGCACCAGACTTCAATGTAGCAAAGTTTAGAGAAGAATATGAAGCATATCATAATTCTGCAAATGCCGATAAGGATATGAAAATATCAGCTTATATTAGTTATCTTAATAGAAAAGATGGAATTGAAATTTAATCTGTTTAAATAGGTCAAGTTGTAATGCTTGACCTATTACTATATATATATAATTATTATTGCATATGCTTAAATTTCAAAAACATTAATTTTACTAGGGCAACTGGGGCAAGTATGGTTATATATCTATAATATGATAATTTTACTAGGTCAGTTAGGGCAGTATATATTCATAGAATTAGTGTTTTTACCAGGTCAGCTAGGACAGGTTATCCATATTTATGGCAAATGTGAGGGGAGTATTTACATACTACTTTGTAGGGTGGTTATATTCTATACCTACTTTCCCCTCATATCTCTATATACGATTTATATATAGGTAATTATTATATTTATATATAAAATACAAGTGGCAAAACTTGTCCTCCGTATGAATTCTCGCTTGAAATTGTTTGACCTTAATTTTATTGGTAATGTTGGCACTTATAGGCTAGACCAAAGTAATAAAATCAATTGACTCTTAAAGTTTAAATAAGAGGAAAATAAGAGCAATAAAATATGAATAAACAGATATTGTGAGTTCAGTTTTTATATAGGATAGTTTTCTGTTGTTATTGTAGTCTTGGATTTAGATATTATTACAGTCATAATGAATGTTCCATTATACTTTTCTATTATCATAAATAGATCAGTTGGGGTAATTTTAAATTATGTGTTATATTATTGGATTAATGTATTGATTTTAAATTGGTTGAATATTGTTCTAGCATTTTACATTGCATTGACTTGCATATCATATTTGAATTGCCAGTCTTTGCTATGTTAGATATTATTAAGTGCATTATTTATATTAATTCTTATTATAGTTCTTTCTTATAAAACAATCCCATCCTATAACATTATTTTAACATTGCAGGATAGGAATGTTTCAGTTTGGTTATTTCATAGTTGTAGGAGTGATAGGGGAAATACTACTTCTTTTGCTTAAACCGTACTTTATATTAGGTATATAAAACCTATTTATAATCCCCCTCTATATACTTATACGATGTTTATTGTTGTAATTATTATATTTATATATAAAAGACAAGTGGCAAAACTTGTCCTCGCTATTAAATCTTGTATGAAAAAAATTTTGAGCACTAGATTACTGTATCTTTGTTAGAATGTTGGCATTGTTACTGCCTTGTTCATACTCCTTCCTCTGCTTAACTGCATTTTATATTAGCTATTTGAAATCTATTTATAGTTCCCCTTCGAGTGATATATACGATGTTTATTATTGTAATTATTATATTTATATATTAAAGAACAGTGGCAAAAGTTGTTCTCGCTATTAAATCTCGTATGAAAAATTTTTATATGCCAATTTTATGGGTAATTTGCCGTAGTAATATGCTAACTAAAGTAATAAAATCAATGTGGATAGTCTGTAGGCAAAAACTTGAAAATAAGAGCAATAAACCTGTAATTCAACTTATATGTAATTGGTACTTTGTTATAATTGAATTTAATATGGTGTTAGATAGAGAATAAACAGTTAGTGGGAAGTCTAACTGTTTATCTCAATTTACCATTCATGAGGTTATTACAATGGCAGACATTTATATAATTAAATCAATTTTGGTCATTTGTCTACTCGTATGTACTTTTAATGATTATTACTTCCATACTTTTAAGAAACAGATTAGATATTTTTCATCATCTCTTTCTGAAACTACAGCTAATACATTACTTCTATATGGTGCTAATTTACTTTTATATGTTCGCATTTCTTCTACTGTATCAAAGAAACGACCGTTTCAATATTAGTTCTTCATTAGTTGCACTATTTATAAATTTGAATGTTGAAACTTTATATTCAGGTACTATTTCAAAGTCAGTAAATTGCATACTTTCAATAGTGCCTTTTATAATAGTAATGGTTTTATCTGCTAATAGTTTACTTGATAGAACACTTTTTACAACTTCTTTATTTATGATAATATCCACCATATCAATAAGTTCTGTAGCATAACCATATTTTAATAATAATTTTTGAACTTTAGGTGTATTAAGTTCTTTGTCAGTACCGATAGGCAATGAAGCGGTCTACAACTTGTTGCTTTGAATAATCTTCTAATTTTATATTCTTTAGACTGTTTATGATTTCCTTATATGTATTAATTTCTTGTTCCTTCATATAGTTTCACTTCCTCATTTTATTTCAAATATTTCGTTGTCTTCAAGTATTATTGCTTTATCTGTAAATTGTTTAATTCCGCTCTTGATTCTCCGTATGGATACAGAAAACATAATCAGCATTTACACTATCAATTACTTGTTTTAATGCTATATAGTCCGCATGACCAGATGTATGAAGTGAAAGAACCTTTATATTTAATTCTTCCATCTTCGATAAGAATTCTTGATATTCAGTTTCTTCTTTATATCCGCTCCCATAAGCTATAAACAAGGCAACAGTTATTTAATAAATTGTGCTTTTTAACTAGAATTTCCAATTCTTTAGCAAAACTAATTCTAACATTCATTATAAACTTTCCGTTTTAGTGCTTTTCCTGTTAGTTTCAATTTTTCCTTATATGGTTCAATATAAGGTTGGAATTCAGGCTTGTCTCTCATCAAATATAGATATGATGGCATATATACTCTTACCTTATTAGAATTAAGTGCATTTGGGATTTTTTGTGTTACTAATCTAAGCACATTCTCCAATAGAATATCATGTATTACTATTTTACCAGTTCTATTTGCAACTTTTTGTAATGATGTTGCTCTGTCAACATTTGTTGTACTCATTAAGACTAGCACTTGGTCGAAGTCTTTTGTTTTCTCTGCAATTTCTATAGCTAATTCACTTTCAGTTTGGCTTTTAACTTGTTCTCTTGAAAGTGTTGTTCCGCTCTATAATAAGGGCATTGACCTTACCGAATTTCTTTCAATGTTCTTTTTAATAACTTACCGCTTATATCCATGCGAACGATAATCATTAGTGCATAAGATTTTTTTCCCCTCTGCTTGTATCAAAAACATAAATGAGTTATAAGCGGAGTGGTCAACAAGCAGAGGTGTGATAATCATATCCCTTATTCTAAATGGTTTATGGTCTTCAATATTTATAGTTCTTCTTGCAATTTTACCTTTAGATTTTGAGAACACAAAAACAGTTTCAAATATTTTTCTTGTAAGGTCTGACATATACAGTGGAATGGCTGGAAGAGTTTCGTCTATACGTCCAATGTGGTCTTGATGATGGTGCGAAAAGATTATTCCATTGTATATAGGTTTTCCAGTAGTTAGTCCGTTCTATCTGCTCAAGTCTTTTTATATCATCAAGGTCATCTCCAAAGTCGATAAGAATTCGACCACCTTTTGTTTGAATTTCAGTAAAAGCACCACCAATTTGTCTAGTTCCTTTCAAAAATTTTATATACATAAGCAACATTCCTATTCATTTACATTTGTTTTTATGCTTGTAATCTTATTATTGTCTTCTTCATAATACATAAATCTGTAGTCTAATGTATCAATGCCACATTTTAATTGATATGGTTTAAATTCTTTACACTTTGTAGATAATTTCTTACTTGCTACAATACATACCTTAATTGTAAGTTGAGTAGGTATTCTTCCATGGAATCCTAACAATTTATAGAATCTATCTCCATGTTTTGAATGTAATAATTGAGTTAACAGTACAGCTTTTTCTGTAGCTTTTAGAAGTGTAGTATCTTGGTCGTGAGCATCGTCCATTAGTTCAGCAATTGTAATCTTTCTAACTCTGGTTCTAGCTAATACATTTATTGTATCTGCATTCTTCGTATTAGGGTTTAGAATAGTTGGAATAGGGTAGAATAAGTTGCTTATTTTTATTGGTTGTATGCCAGTTAAAATTTTATCGTATGAACTTGTCTTTTGAAATTCAGCTAATAGTGCACTTTCTATTCGTTGATTTTCATTTCCCTTAGTTTTCCTTGTCATATCTTTATTGAAGTAGTTGAAGAATTTTGCAGTTTGTATATTACTCCATTCTTCATCTTTCAACTGAATATCGCACCCATATTCTTTATTGTTACTCTCATTATATTTCTCTGTAGTAATTAGAATTTTGTCATCTTTAGTTAATGTAGCACTTGCTATTGCTTGACCTTTGTATCTTATTTCAATTACGAATAGATTAGGTGCAGATGTTTGAACTTCTACTATATAGTATTGCAAAGATTCATATTCTTTTGCCACTTTATAGAATTTGTCTAATACTGTTCTATTGTCTAATATGATATTGAATTGCTTATCATAATAGTTAGTTAGCCATTCATAATTGTTTTTGATTTCCTTTTGTGCTTTATCGATTTGTTTCTCGAATGTCTTCTCTTGCATTATATCAACTCCTTTCATACCTTATTCTAACGGTAGAATAGGGGGAGTTGCCAGTTCTAGCTTATGTATTTAGTAAAGTAATAAAATGCACTTATTATTAAAACTTGAAAATTCGCTAAAATAAGAGTAATAAATTTTCATGAATTGCCAAAAAATAATTAAAGCCATTGAGTTACTGCTCAATGACTTATAATCATATATTACATTCTATCTAAAAATTCTTTCTTCTTACTTTCAAATTCTTCCTCTGTTATAATTCCTTTAGTTTTTAAGTTGTATAGTTCTTCTAGCTTAGATGTATCGACAGTTTTAGTATCTTCTTTATTGTCTGTTGAAAGATTTATACTAACTGTTTTGTCAGTAGTATTGAATATTAAATCTTTACTACATTTTGGGCATTTGCATGTTTGTGTAGTATCATTTACATCTTCTAATTTATTTCTAGTTAGTTTGATTTCTTCCTTGCAGTTAGGACATTTGAATATTAATTCAGCAGTAGAAAAGACTATAGAACCTAAAACTATTATGCAACCAAATATTTCTAATAAAAACATATCAAAGTGTTCTATAATATCCAGTAGAAAATCTCCTAATGTATATTTAGGAAAATCCATTATAAGTTTAGGGTGGAATATAAGAATTGTAATGAAAATGCCTAATACAATAAGCCAGTAATACCTATGAATTTTGAACTTATTATCCGTAACACTATCAATATTCTCACTTGATATATTATTACTTATTGGATTTCCACAGTATTTACAAAATTTGCTACTGTCAGAAATCTCTTTCTTACATTTACTACAAATCATAATTGTTCCTCCTTTGTATCAAATAAGTTTTAACTCCTATTTGAACATTATATATTATTCTTTGAGATATTCTATACCGTTTGATGTAACTAATGTATTTTCGTCTTTTATTGTTAATTCATCATTGAATTTATCTAATGTTATTGGGTTTTCTATATCATAAGCTCCAGTATATGTTATTGTTATTTTATTATCCTTTATTGTGTATGTACCTTTATATGTTATAAATTCTTCATTAAATTCTACAGTTCCAGATTTAAAAGTATACACATTATATGAGTGTCCATATTCTAAACCTTCAGAATTAATAACTGCAATTCTATCAGTATAAGTTCCGCTTATATTTGTATTGTTGTTCTCATAATTTGTAGAAGTATTATTTTCTAATTTATCAAGATGCATATTTGTAACAGAAACGTCTAATAGTGAATTAATAGTAGAGTTATAAAATTCATCTTCATCTGTAGCTCTTATGACTAAGTAAAAGTCTATTGGTTTTTCTGTTATACATTGTGCTAATCCAATATTTTTCTCTATCATTTTATATCTTCCACATATAATGTCAGCAGAACTATATATGTATTTACTGTTTGTAGCATCTCCTAATACATCTATATTTTTAAATTGTCTATTCACACGATTTAGCAATAAAATCATATATTCATAAAGATGATTTTTGGCTCCTTCAGCCCAGTTATCAGTCAATTCCATATTATTGTCTGTAAGAAAAGCTACTAATTGTATACCCATAAGTGGAGTGTTGATTGAAATAACTTTTCTACTTTTGTCTTCATATATGATATGTATTTCCGACATATATTTTTCTTGTTCTGTAAGAATTCTATTATCTGGGAAAAATATTGCTCTAGTAGTTCCACTATGTGCTTGACAATATGCACCGTCTTTATCAAAAATGACTTTTTCTTCTTTTATGTAATATGCTCTTATTACGTCATCTATAGTAAAGTTGAATGTTTTATAGCCATTATGTTCTTGAACTACTAAATCTTCAATTCTTGTACTTTCATTAGATGTATTGTTTGAATTAAATGTAATAGTATTGTTACTATCATTATTTTTAAATATGTTAAATCCGATAAATATCATTATTATGCCTATTATAATAAATAGTGTTACTATTATAACTTTACTATTTATTGTTAAATTGTGTTTAGCTTTTATTTCTGTAACATTATTTCCACAGTGTTCACAGAACTTACTATCGTCATCAATTTCTTTTCCACATTTACTACAATACATAATAATTCCTCCTTTGTGTCATACTTTTTCAACATATATTTCAAAAGTTTTATAGGTTATTTATACTCCAAAGACATATACTAGCACCTTTGCCAGAACGATATAATTCCATTCCAACTTGGTTTAAAGCTTCTTCTACTCCATAAGATTTAGGAATTTGAATATCTATATCTTCAATAGTTCCACTATTTAAGTCTATATAACTAGCATAATAATAGCTATCAAAATCTTCTTCATTATTTTCTATATTTTTTGATTTTAAGACAAATACACTTGTAGCTTTATCTTCCAAATTATCTATTATTCCTATTTGATTTTCTATAGACCAGTCTGCTTTTAGTGTATTTATACTATCATAAGCTTTTGATAAATCAACTATATATGTACTTCCATTATCTCTTGAAATTGCAAAGACTGTAGGATTATCTTTAGATGGATTAAGAAATCCATACAGTATGCCTATAGTTATGATAACTATTATTACAGCAACTGCAATTATTATTTTCTTACCTTTGTTTTTCCTAGTATTTTTATTAAATTGATAGCCACAGTGTTCACAGAATTTACTATCATCATCAATTTGTTTTCCACATTTTCTACAATACATATAAATCAACTCCCATCTTTAGTGATTAGTATTTTCAGTAAGAGTTACATATATGGTCATATAACTGTCATCTCTATATACAGTTAATGAAATTGTATCTCCAACCTCATAATTATTTTTCAATGAATTAAGTTCATTTATTGAAGTTATAGTATTATTATCTAGTTTAGTTATTATATCTCCATGTTTTAGTCCAGCTTTATCAGCAGGAGATGAAGGTTCAATGTTTTCGACATATACACCAATAGGAACATTATTTACACGCGATAATTCTTGTGATATATCTGTTCCAGAAATTCCTATATATGTTTTGCCAACAGGTACATTGTTATTTTCAATAGTAGAATTTTCATATGTGTCTGTTGCTTTAGTACCACCACCAAATATTGGCGAACCTTGTTCATAGGTATTATTCTCATTATTACTATCTATATCATTACTAACTTCATTTTGCACTTCGTTCTTTTGTCCCTGAGTTTCTACTGGAGTTTTATTCATATTTGCATTTAAACTATCAACTTTTTGCTGAAGAGCATCTAATTCAGGTGTTGTGTATGCTTTCCAATTATTCTTAGTTTTCCAGTCATTTAGATTATAGTAATTTTTATCTGCACCATTATAGCAACTAATTGGTTTACCATTCCTTGTCATTACCCAACAAAAAGAGGTAGCTTTTACATTGTTTCCAAATACATTTTGATGATAATAAGTATATTTAAGTTCATATATTTTTGAATTATCAGCACCAACTTCGTATATTTTATACCCTTCTGGGTTTACCCCAGTTTCATAGCCTTTCGACTGTATAGATGTTTTAGCATAAGCAAGAACAGAATCTATTTCATCTTCATATTTTTGCTTTTTAGCACTTTTTTGTATTGAACTAGATATAGAAGCTACTATAATACATAATAAACATATTGTTAATACAATTATTATAATCTTAATAGGTTTACTTAGCTTATTAAAACTTACTATAAAATTAACTAAATAATCATTTATATTTTTCATCTTAACCAACTCCTTATCTTATGTTGCTTATATTACGTTATTCGACATATTTCGACATTCCTACTTCTATTATACTACTTTTTGAAGAATTTGTAAACGTGAATAATAATAATTGAAGATTTTGTAAATACTGCTTACTGGCAGTAGTACTTACTTAATGTTAGACTTTTATAAGTGAGGTGTAATTATGAACGATAACGATAATAATTCCAATATTGCGAAAATATTGGGTAGTAATATAAAGAAAATTCGTACTTTGGAGAAATTATCTCAAGAGCAACTAGCTGAACGAATTGGAAAATCTGCTCATTTTATTAGTTTATTGGAACGTGGGGAAAGTGGTTTATCAGTTCAAACAGTTATAGATTTGTGTAATGCTTTAAATATAGATACTAATTCTATATTTTCTGGTGTAGTTGATAATTCTAAAATGTATAATAATAGTTTTTTGAATAAATCGTTTGATAAATTTGACGATAGTTCTAAAGAATTGGTGGAACATGTTATCAATTATATAAATTCTAAGAATTAAAGAATACAAGGAATACCGTCATTGATATTCCTTGTATTTTTATTCATCTTCTTTATGATAAAATACTGCAATCATTAATCTGGTAGCTAATGAAAATCCCTCTATGAAGTAATCCTTACATTCTTCACTTGCCATATCATTTTTTAAAGTCATTAAAGTATTTAGTTCTTCCTTTTGGTCATCTTGTAATCTCTTATCAATTATTTCTCTAAGCTCAATAGATTTACGATGCAATCTTTTATATTCACGATTTGTTCCTTTATCTTGTTCTATTTTTTCAAATAGTTCAATTAAAGCATCTTGTTGTTCCATAATATACTCCTTTCTAGGCTATTCTTGTAATTCCACCATTAGCTTTTGCTATTTGTATTGTGCCAAACTCTGACGTAGCATCATCATCTAAGTTTTTACAATATGTAAGTGGCAATCCTTCTGCTAATTGGTTTCTATCATTTGCCCATTCTTCTATATGTGGACTTACATATAATAAACTTAATATTCTTCCATATTTTGTTGGAACCAATATAGCATGATATACAAGTGCATTGTATTTAATTTCGAAGTTCTTTACGGCATTTTCAAATTCTTCTTCATTACTTATATAATAGAGTATGCCTTGAAATAATTTATTTTGATATTCGGAGTAATATGTAATGTTGTCTAACTCAAATTCATTGATTACATTTTCCATTAGTTCAAAGTTCATCTGTAGTATTTTTAATCTGTTAAGTGCGTCTTGTTTTTGTTGTTCTTTTAGGTCTTGCATAAACTCACCCCTTTCATGTTATAGATTTATAATTTTATTATAAATCTAGTGGGCGGTAGTTTTCTTGCTCTGTTTATCTTTAATTTTGGGAATGATAAAAGACACTTCGTTTTGAAGTGCCTATTGATTTAGTATATAGTATTTATTGCATTTTATATATGAGATACTTTCTTTTGCTTGATGTGTGTAGGTTTAGGTGTATGGCAGTTTATGGCAGTTATGGCAATAATTATGGCAGTGCCCATAGTAAACTATATTAAACTGTAGTAAGTTACCAAACTACCAAATGCTATAGGAGAGTGTATTTCAGTCAATCAGTGATAACCTATGATAAGGTATATCAACCTATATAAAATGCCTAAAATTGTTACTTAATGGAGCGGGTAGAGGGAATCGAACCCTCATCACCAGGTCGGAAGCATGGGATTCTGCCATTAAACTATACCCGCATGATTGTATTATACTATATTTATTAGTAATTTTCAATTAAATTTACTACAAAATTTCAAATTTTATTACTCATTGAACTATACTTAACTTCAAAAATAAATTTTAAAATTCGACAAAAAAAACTAAATCTTATTGATTTAGAAGTTTATTTGTGCTATTATATTTTGGAGAATTTAGTAAATAATAAATATAAAATATAATTAATTGAAAGGAAAATATAAAATGAATTTTGATGCATGGAAAGATTTTGAAAAGGGAGATTGGCAAGATGAAATAAATGTTAGAGACTTTATTCAGCGCAATTATACTCCCTATGAAGGTGATTCAAGTTTCTTAGTTGAAGCTACCGAAAAAACAAAAAAGCTTTGGAATAGAGTTTTAGAATTATATAAAGAAGAAAAAAATGCGCCAGGTGGTGTTTTAGATATAGATACAAAAACTATTTCTACAGTTTCTAGTCATAATGCTGGCTATATAGATAAAGAATTAGAAGAAATAGTTGGTCTTCAAACTGATAGTCCTTTAAAGAGAGCAATTATGCCATTTGGTGGTATAAAAATAGTAGAAAAATCATGCGAAGCTTATGGTAAAGAAGTTGATCCAGAAGTTGATAAAATATTTCACACTGTTAGAAAAACTCATAATGATGGTGTATTTGATGTCTATACGCCAGATGTTAGAAAAGCTCGTTCTAATAAACTTTTAACAGGGCTTCCAGACGGATATGGTCGCGGAAGTATTATAGGAGATTATAGAAGAGTTGCTCGTTATGGTGTGGATTTTATAATATAAGAAAAAAGACATGAATTAGAAGAATTAGATTGGGATGATATAACTGAAGATCTAATTCGTAAACGTGAAGAAATTTCTGAACAAATTAAAGCATTATTACAACTTAAAATTATGGCAGAAAAATACGGCTTTGATATATCTATGCCTGCAAAAAATAGTAAAGAAGCTATTCAATGGCTATACTTTGGATATTTAGCTGCTATTAAAGATCAAAATGGAGCTGCTATGAGTTTAGGCAGAACTTCTACATTTCTAGATATATATATTCAAAGAGATTTAAACAACGGAACCCTAACAGAAGAACAAGCTCAAGAGTTAATGGATCATTTTATAATGAAATTAAGACTTGTTAGATTTTTGCGTACACCTGAATATAACGAATTATTTTCTGGAGATCCTGTTTGGGTTACAGAAAGTATTGGTGGAATGGGAATTGATGGTAGAACTTTGGTTACCAAAAATTCTTTCAGAGTTCTTCATACTCTACAAAACCTAGGTCCTGCTCCAGAACCAAATTTAACAGTTTTGTGGTCTACAAGATTGCCAGAAGGATTTAAACGCTTTACAACAATGTTATCTATAAAAACATCAGCTATTCAATATGAAAATGATGATGTAATGAGAATTACTTTAGGTGATGATTATGGTATTGCTTGTTGTGTGTCTCCAATGAAAATAGGAAAACAAATGCAATTTTTTGGAGCACGTGCTAACTTAGCAAAAACATTACTTTATGCAAATAATGGTGGTATAGAGGAAATTAGGAAAAAACAAGTTGCACCTAAGTTTGCACCAATTACATCTGAGTATTTAGATTTCTCAGAAGTTGTAGAAAAATACGAGCAAATGATGGATTATGTAGCAAAAATATATATTAAAGCATTAAATTGTATTCATTATATGCATGATAAATATTCTTACGAAGCACTAGAAATGGCTTTACATGATAAAGACATTTATCAAACTATGGCTTGTGGAATCGCTGGTCTTTCTGTAGCTGCAGATTCTCTTTCTGCAATAAAATATGCTAAAGTAAAAACAATTCGTGATGAAAATGGACTTGTAGTTGATTATAAAGTTGAAGGTGATTATCCAAAGTTTGGAAATGATGATGATAGAGTTGATCAAATTGCAGTTGAAATTGTTAAAAGATTTGTTGAGAAAATTCGCAAGCATCCAACCTATAAAAATGCAAAACAGACTTTATCAATTTTAACAATAACCTCAAATGTAGTTTATGGAAAAGCAACTGGAAACACTCCAGATGGACGTAGAGCAGGTGCACCATTTGGTCCTGGTGCCAACCCTCTTCATGGAAGAGACACTAATGGAGCTCTAGCTGTAATGAATTCTATTGCCAAGCTTCCTTTTGATTCTGCTGAAGATGGTATTTCATATACATTTGCTATAACACCATCTACATTAGGAAGAACTCAAGATATTCAAATAAATAATTTAGTTAATATGTTAGATGGATTTTTTGCAAGCACAGGTCACCATATTAATGTAAATGTTTTTGATAGAAAACTTTTGGAAGATGCAATGGAACATCCCGAAAAATACCCTCAACTTACTATTCGAGTTTCTGGATATGCTGTTAAATTTACTTCATTAACTAGGGAGCAGCAATTGGATGTTATTAATAGAACTATCCACGAAAGAATCTAGGAGGTTTTAATTGGAACAAGAAAAATTGGATTTAAGATATTATGCAAAAGTTCATTCAATAGAATCTTTTGGTACATTAGATGGCCCAGGTATTAGATTTGTTTTATTTCTACAAGGTTGCAGCTTAAAATGTAAATATTGCCATAATCGCGATACTTGGGACATTAACTCTGGTTCTTATAAATCTTTAGATGATATTTTTGACAGAATAATGCATTATAAAAATTATATAAAAAATGGTGGAATTACTGTAACTGGTGGAGAACCTCTTTTGCAATATCAATTTCTAATTGAACTATTTAAAAAATTAAAGA
Organism: uncultured Clostridium sp.; assembly: GCA_964437015.1. GTDB lineage: Bacteria > Bacillota > Clostridia > TANB77 > CAG-508 > CAG-269. The sequence goes on from CAYTEX010000004.1 coordinate 17,473, forward strand.
AAAAAAACATTCATACATGTATAGATACCTCTCGGAATGGTGGCTTTAACAGATAAAATTAAAGAATTAATTGACTTAACAGATT
>CAYTEX010000005.1:0-17158 GCA_964437015.1 uncultured Clostridium sp.
AATAAAAAGAACAACTTTTAACGAAAAAATGAATAATCTTTCTAAATACTATTATCACAGATATTCAGAAGATTTAAGATTATTTAGAGATGTATTCAATTGTGATATTATCTCTCAATTTAAACATTTTCAGGATATTGGCGTTTTAGAGATAATCACATGTGGCGCAACTCATGGATATTTTCCAATTTTATATGTAAATGAGAAAACAGTTAGAGCACAAATTGCAGTTGGAGTGCAAACTTATGAAAGATTTTTCGGAAGAAAACCTCGTGGTATTTGGTTACCTGAATGTGGATATGTGCCTGAAGCAGATAAATATTTAAGAGAATTTGGATTAGATTATGCAATTGTTGAATCTCATGGAGTCCTATATGCAAATCCAACTCCAATCTATGGAACCCTTGCACCTATTGTTTCACCAGAAGGATTTACCGTTTTTGGTAGAGATATGGAATCTTCTAGACAGGTTTGGAGTTCAATTAATGGCTATCCAGGAGATTTCAATTATAGAGATTTTTATAAAGACATTGGATATGAAACAGATTATGAATATATAAAACCTTACATAGCTCACAATGGTGTTAGGGTTCACACAGGAATAAAGTATCACAGAATTACAGGAAAAACAGATAACAAGGATATTTATGACATTCAATGGGCAAAAGATTCTGCTGAAAAACAAGCTGGACATTTTCTAAATTCTAGAACTAATCAAATAGAAAATGCATCAAAATATATGGATAAACCTCCTATTGTTCTTTGCCCCTATGACGCTGAACTTTATGGTCATTGGTGGTACGAAGGTCCTTATTGGTTATATATTTTATTTAAGAAAATATATTATGATGAATGTAATTTTGAATTAATTACACCTTCTGAATACATAGATAAATATCCTTTGATACAACAGTGTACTCCTTGTAGATCTAGTTGGGGTGCAAATGGTTATAGTGAAGTTTGGTTAAATCCAAGTAATGATTATGCTCATAAACATCTTCATCAGGCTGGTGACAGAATGTGTGAACTTGCTTATAATTTTAGAAATGTGAAATCTGATTTAGATAATTTAGAATATGAAATATCTGAATTAAAAAAACAGAAAAAAAGTGTTACAAAAATTACATCTACAAAAAGATACAAAGATTTGAAACTACAACTTAGAGCATTAAATCAAGCAGCTCGAGAACTACTTCTACTTCAAAGTAGTGATTGGCTATTTATTATTACAAATAATACTATGGTAGATTATGCACATCGCAGAATTAAAGATCATACTGGAAGATTTACTAGATTATACAATGAATTAAATTCAGGTAAAATTGATAAGAAATTTCTAGAAGAAATTGAACTTAAAGATGCAATTTTTCCTGATATTGATTATAGGATATATATATAAAGAGCTTCAATTGAAGCTCTTCTTTTTATTTATAAATAATATTGCTCATTTTAGTCTCTTTCGATATTTCTTTCTGAAAAATCCCCCTTAGTTTTTAAATGTGTAGTATTATATTCAGGTGTTGTAACTCTATTAAATCCGGTAAATACCAGCGCTTTTTTTCTAAGTATTCTAATACTTTTTTTTGATACATGTTTTTTTATATACTCTTCAGTTTTTGCAGCTTGTTTCAATTTAACTCTATTAATTCTATATCTTTCCTTATAAACATTATGCATACCCTCTGGAGCAACAATTTGAAGTAATAATTCTAAAGTTTGTTCTTCGTCAACTGATTTATTTCTAATGCTTTCAAAGCAATCTAGCAAATATTTTTCATGTATAGTTCGTTTAAATTTATCTTTTTGTTGTATAATATACAATTCTTCTGATGCTCTTACTAAACCTCCAAATAAAATGATATTTTCTAACCAAGTCTCTGATGATAATGTTCCATTTGAAATTCTAAATTCTATAGTTTGCATTTTGCCCTTTTTTAAATTCTGAAAATTTATTCCACAACCTCTTTTTTTACATATATATCAATAATCCCATTTTTAAGAATATCTAGATCATTTATACCATAAAGATACAACTTATCAAATTGCTCTTCTATATACGATGATATAGGTGTTGCATGCTGAGCAATACCTGGTCTTGGAGGTTCTCCTTCTTTATTACTTATAATATATAATATGTACTCCGTGTTTGTCCATAACTCTAAAAGATTTTTCCACGCCTGCAAATTAGTTAAATAATTAGCTCCAATATGTATATGACCTCCACATGTTATATTTGTATATTGCCCCAATTGTTGTAATATTGTACATATTGTCCAAATTTGTTGAATCATTTCTACATCATTTCCGATTAAATTTTGAATGAATGAATTCTACTCCTCCATCCTGCAAATTATCAGACCATAGAGTATCATCTTTTTTAGATTCCCAATTACCAATTTTACATCTTCTCAACATCAAAGAATTTGCTCCAACAGATTCAATTTCTAGTCCTATTGTCATATTACTTGGTAAATTAATACTTACATTGCTGTATGGATATTTAATCAATTCATATTTAATACAATTTTCTAATATAGCTATTTTTTCTTTAATCGAAAAACTATTGCTTCCTTCTTCTTGTATATATTTTTTTATGTCTATCCATTCTATTCTTTTCAATTTAATAAGATTTAACAATAACTTTAATGCACTTTTAATATCAGTTTCATCTAAATATTTATCTATAGTTTCTATTAATAGTTCATTTTCTTGTCTCATAATTTTTATAACCTAATTTGTATTTATAGAGCTATTATAACACACTCATCCATATTACGTCAAGGTGTTATGGTGTTTTCCGAAGCAAAATAAAAATATCTCATTTCGTCCCCTTCACCAAATAGGACAAAATGAGATATTAATATTAAAACTCAATTTTTTGTTTAACCCAATTTTCAACTTCATCTATTGGAATACGAATTTGTTCCATGGTATCTCTGTCTCTAATTGTAACTTGATTATCTTCTAAAGTGTCAAAATCTACTGTTACACAATAAGGTGTTCCAATTTCATCCTCTCTTCTATATCTTTTTCCGATTGATCCTGTTTCATCATAATCAACCATAAAAGATTTTGATAATGTATCACGTAGTTCAACCGCTTTTTCAGATAATTTCTTAGATAATGGAAGAACTGCAACTTTATATGGCGCTAAAGCTGGATGTAAATGTAATACAATTCTTGTATCATCTTCTGCTATTTTTTCTTCTTCATAGCTGTTACATAAAAACATTAATACCAATCTATCTGCTCCAACTGATGGTTCTATAACAAATGGTACATATTTTTCTCCTGTTTCTGGATCTTGATATGTTAAATCTTGTTTTGTTGCTTCCATATGGCGAGATAAGTCATAATTAGTTCTATCTGCTATTCCCCATACTTCTCCCCATCCAAATGGGAATCTGTACTCTATATCAGCGGTTGCTTTTGAGTAGAATGATAGCTCTTCTTTGGTATGATTTCTGAATCTAATATCTTCTTCTTTTGCTCCTAATGAAAGTAAGAAATTTTTACAATAAGATTTCCAATACTCATGCCATTCTAAATCTGTATCTGGTTTGCAGAAAAACTCTATTTCCATTTGTTCAAATTCACGTGTTCTAAAAATAAAGTTTCCTGGTGTTATTTCGTTTCTAAAAGCTTTTCCCTGTTGGCATATACCGAATGGTAATTTTCTTCTAGTTGTTCTTAAAACATTTTTAAAATTAACAAATATACCTTGTGCTGTTTCAGGACGAAGATATATTTCAGATTTTGCATCTTCTGTAACGCCTTGAAACGTCTTGAACATAAGATTAAATTTTCTGATACTTGTGTAATTAAGTTTTCCACATTTTGGACATACTATGTTATTATCATTAATATATTTAACCGTTTCTTCATCTGTCCAACCATCTGCAATAACATCTTTTCCATTTTTAGCAGCCCATTCCTCTATTAGTTTGTCTGCTCTATGTCTTGTTTTACATTCTTTACAATCTATTAAAGGATCAGTGAAACCTGCAACATGCCCTGTAGTAACCCATACTTGAGGATTCATTAATATTGCCGCATCTAGACCCACATTATATTTATTCTCTTGGACCATTTTCTTCATCCAAGCTTTTTTTACATTATTTTTTAGTTCTACTCCAAGTGGACCATAATCCCAAGTATTTGAAAGCCCTCCATAGATTTCTGAACCCGGATAAATGTATCCTCTTGATTTACATAAACTTACTATTTTTTCCATTGAATCTAGCATTTTGATCTCCCCTTTTCAACTGATGTTATCCTTTATATCATAATTTTTTGTTAATAGCAAGTAATATTTCAAAATTGTTATGAATTTGTAATTAATTTGTAATTAAATCTTAATATATTATAATTTCATTTTAATAAATACTCTATTTTTGTATTAGAGTATTACGTTGTATAAATTATATAATTAATACTTTACACATAATATCATTTTTTTTATTATTTGTTTTATATTTCTTGCTTTTATGTATTTACTTATTTTTCTCTTTTTTAGTTCACTTGTATAATAAATCTTATCTTTTTCATCCAAATCTTTTACAACAGCTAACAAGCTATTAGTTGCATAAATTGCAAAGTTTTCTTTTGTTTGTTTTTGAATATTCAATTCATTAGTTCTTTTTATCAAATTGTCAAAATGGTTTAATTTATCCTCCAATTTTTTTCTTGTTTTTTTATCATCTTTATTTCTCATTATGCTATTATTTCTTTGTACATAATAATATTCTCTTTTATCTATAGACACAAATGATTTTGCATTTAGTATAATTAGTGGCATAGTTGCAAAATCTTCATGATATGTACCACTTGGAAATTCCATCATAAGTTCTTTTTTTATTGCATAGTTCCAAAGACAATCTATTAAATTATCTCTACCAAATAAAATATTAAATCCTTGTTCTCCTGTAACTTTTTCAAATGCAACACTTGATGGTTTCAAAATTTCATTTTTATTTTCATCAACAAAAATTGGATTCCATTTTATTAATTCTATATTCTGCATTAGATAAGGCTCAATATCTTTTAAAAGATTTTCAGATATATAGTCATCACTATCTACAAAAATAATATAATCTCCTTCTGCTTTTAAAACTCCGTAATTTCTGGTATCTGCAACACCCGAATTCTCTTTTTTATAATATTTTACTCTTTCATCATTATCATAACATTTAAGTACTTCTTCCGTATTATCTGATGAACCATCATCTACAACAATTATTTCATATCTAATATTAGCATTTTGATTTAATATAGATTCAATAGCTCTTTTTACAGTACTTGCGCTATTATAGCTTGGTATAATAAAACTAATCATAAAAAACTCCTTTTTTCATTTTGGGACGGTCCTTTTTTGTGAATTTTTTCAAAAAAGGACCGTCCCCATTTGAAACAATATTTCTTCATTATATTTTTCCGCATCAAATTTTTGTGAGTTAAATCCATTATCTAAATATTCCTTCATTCCAGAATATACTCCTTCTTCACTTTTTTCTACAATAATACCATATTTTCCTTCGACGTCTATTTTACTGTCTGATACATCAGTTGTTATAATTGGTTTTCCCAATATCATACTTTCAATAAAAACAACCGGATATCCCTCATAGTCTGATGACATAAGCAAACAGTCAGATTTTGCTAAATACGGATATGGATTTTTCTTTGCTCCTAAAAAATCGATATTTGTTATTCCTTCAGCTTGTTTTTTATAATTTTTATTATCTGGACCATCACCTACAAATATAACTCTAAATAAATATCCCTCTTCATTTAATCTTTTTGTTGCACCTATTATCCTACTTAATTTTTTTTGAGCTTCTATATGTCTTCCCAAATTAATAAAAGTAACTATATTGTCTCTTTCTTCTAAACCTGTTGCTAGTTCTTTTGATTTTTGAATAACTTTATTATAATCTATTAAATTATTGCACTTTATGCATTTATCTTTTTGATCTTCAAAATGATTTATAAAAGTATTTTTATCTTTTTCAGACACAAATATTATTTTTTTAAAATCATTTACTTTTAATTTATTGAAAAAGCTTTTATATTTTTCTACATTTCCATCATAAAAATTCAAATATTCATTATGTACCCATAAAGCAGAATTTTCACTTGCTTCTCTTGCTATGAATCCTGCTGAATAACTATATGTTGCATAGCTTGCAGAAAAATCAAATTTGTTTTTATACTTTAATTTAAATAATTGCTGTTTTATAAAGTTTATAATTTTTCTAATTACTATTATTTTAAAGTTATTTGGCTTATATGTTATAACTTTTATATTTGTTGGTATTTCATTTAAAAAAATTCCTTCTTTTTTTTCTAAAACTAGTGTAATATCATATTTATCCTTTATACTTTTCAATAATGTAATTAATGCTGTTTCGATCCCACCAACATCCATCGAATATGCTGAAAACAAAATCTTTTTCATAAATTTTTCCTTTCATCTTTTCTATTTGGTTAATTAATATATAAGTTTACCAATATAAAAATCAAATTTCTTCAAATGCTAAATTAATTGAACTTTGTTTATAGCCTTTTTTTATTAAGTATAATTTTATATCTTCTTTTTCCATGTCTTTATTCTTTTTTAAAATTATATTATATGCAGACTTAATTTCATATTCTTCTAATTCTTCTTTATTTTCATAAAAAAAATCTTCTATTAAATTATTATTCAAACCTTTTGCCATTAGTTTATATCTTAATTCTTTATTTGATAGATTTTTTAATAATTTAAAATTGTTAATAATCCTATCTATATATTCTTCATCATCAATATACTTGGCTTCTTTTAGGTATTCTATAATATCTTCAAACATTTCTTCATCAAATTCTTTTTGAAATTTTTGTCTTACTTCCTGTTCTGTTCTTTTTTTATATACTATATATTTTAAAATTTTCATTTTTGCTTGATCAAATTCTTCTATTGAATACATTTCTTCACCTTCGTTTTTTTGAACTCATTTTACTATATATAAAACAAAATTGCAAGATTGCGCCAATTTAAATTGACAAATTTTTTCATTTATGCTATTATATTGTTGTTTATAATCAAAGGAAAAAATAAGGAGGAAATAAAAATGTCAAAAATATCAAAAATATTATTTATAGTAGTTTTTGCAATCACATTTTCTTTTTCAATTTGTTATGGAATCGACTTGAATCTTACAGCAAATTCTACTACAACAGGTTCAAATAATAATGCTTCTGTAAATCCAGAAGGAACAAATTCAGCATCAGCAAATTCAGTAGCAACAAATTCTACAGTTGAAGGAACTACTAATAATACAAATGCATCAATTACTAACACTACTCAAAATACATCAACTAGTAGCACAGCTGCTTCTCAACCTAGCAAATCATCTTCAAGTGTAAGTAGTGTATCAAATGTTCAAGATTCTAGTAATTCTACTATTGCAAATATTTTAAATATCGCTTTAATTGTAATAGGTGTATTATTAATATTTTTTGCAATTGCAATTTTAATTAGATTAGGTAAATAATCCAAATTATAATAATCTATAAAACGAAGCTATAAGTAATAGTTTTAACTATTACTTATTTTTTTCAAAATTTTCATAGTATATTTTGTCCTAAAAAAATAATAATATTAATAAGTTTATTTTTAAACTAATTTTTTTAGGAGGATTAAAAATGAAGAAAAAATTTCTATTTGCTCTATTATTATCTGTATTCTTTGTATTTTTTATGACCTACTCTTTTGCTACTAATACGCAACCTATGCAAGACGCTGCAAATTCAGTAAGAGATATGGTTGGCGGTGCTGAAAATGCAATGGAAGATGCCGCAGGTGCTGTTTCTAATACATCAAAAAACATCACTGGAGATATGCAAGAAGGATTAAATAATGTTATGAATAGCAATGACCAAGATTATACTAATAACGATAATGTAGGCAACAATGGTGATGATAGAAATACAACAACAGGTGGTACTACAGATAATAGTGATTATACTGCTCAAAGAACATCTACTACAACAGATAGTACAATGGCCGGAATGAATTCTACTACATGGATTTGGCTTATAATGGCTGTACTTGCAGTTGCAATAATAGCTCTAATTTATTATTATTCAGCTGGATTAACAACTAATAATAGAAATAATTATCATAATGATGATGAGTAAAATGGAAGTTGGAAGTCTGAGGTCAGAAGTCGGAGATTCACACTCCTACCTCCTGCTTCCGACATTCTACCTCATATTAAAAAGGAAATAACAATGATTTTAAAATACAAAGTAATTGAAAATAATCAAACTATAAATCAAATATTAAAAAACAAATTACATATTTCATCAAGATTATTATATAAGCTAATTAATAAAAAAGTCATTTATTTAAATGATAAAGTTTGTGATACTAGAAACATTGCAAATACTGGTGATATTATATCTATAGATCTATCTTATGTTGAAGATACTTCTAATGTCGTACCAACTAAAATGGATTTAAATATTATTTATGAAGATGATGCTATACTTGTATTAAATAAACCATCTGGTATTTCAACACATCCTTCAATGCTTCATTTCGAAAATTCGCTTTCAAATGGTGTTAAATATTATTTTGATTCTATTGACTTGCATAAAAAAATTAGGCCTGTTAATAGGCTTGACTTACATACTTCTGGCCTTATAATTTTTGCTAAAAATGAATATATTCAAGAATGTTTGATTAAGCAAATGGAAAGCAATTCTTTAAAAAAAGAATATCATGCTATTATAAATGGATATTTAGAAAATAAAAAAGGTACAATAGATAAACCCATTGCACGAAAACAAAATAGTATAATTGAAAGATGTATAGATCAAAATGGAAAAAGAGCTGTTACACATTATGAAGTAGTAAAAGAATTTGATGACCACTCATTAGTTAAATGTACTTTAGAAACAGGCAGAACTCACCAGATAAGAGTTCACTTTGCATCTATTAACCATCCTTTACTCGGAGATAGCCTATATGGAGAAAAATCAAATTTAATAGATGGCCAAGCTCTTATGTGTACTAAGCTTTCTTTTATACATCCAATTAGCAATAAAATATTGGAATTTAAACTAGATCCCAATTGGAATTTTATTTTATAAATAGAAATATCCTCTAATGAAGAACTTAAATAAGAATAAAATTGTTCTATTCAATATAAACACGCAAAATAAAAATTGTTGAAATTGGATATAGCTAATAAAATAGCAGATAAACAATGTGTTTATCTGCTATTTTATATTTTGTATTTAATATTTAATATCTGTTTCGCCCATTTTTGAATGTTTTTCTTTTGACATTCTATAATTTATTTCTTTTTTTATGCTCTTTAAAATTGACTCTTCATCCAATCTATATTTTTTTTCAAGCTCATCTACACTTCCGTGTTCTACAAATGTATCTGGATATCCAAAGTTTCTTACTGTTATATCTTTTAGATGTTTTGTGGCAATCATCTCATTTATAGAAGATGCTAGACCTCCTACTAGAGTATTATCTTCTATTGTAACAACAAATCTTGTATTTTTTATGGGTTGTACTAGTTCATATTTATCAATTGGTTTAAGAAATCTTGCATTTATAACATTTGCACTAATTCCCTCTTTTTTTAACTTGTAAAAAATATTCATAGCTTTACTAACTTGATTTCCTATAGCAATAATTGTAACATCTGTTCCTTTGGTGAGTACTTCACTTTTTCCTATTGAAATATATGCATGTGTATTAAATCTATTTTTTCCTTCTCCACCTCTTGGGTATCTAATTACAACTGGAGACTTAAGTTTAACAGCAAATTCCATCATTACTTTTAGTTCAATAAAATCTTTTGGGGCCATTATTGTTATATTCGGTATTAGTTTAAAAAAAGATAAATCAAAAATTCCTTGATGAGTTTCTCCATCTTGTCCAACAACTCCAGCTCTATCTACACACATTATAACTGGCAAGTTTTGCATACAAATATCATGAATTACTTGGTCATATGCTCTTTGATAAAATGAAGAATATATTGGAATAAAAGGAATCATGCTTTCTTTTGCAAGTCCTGCTGCAAAAGTTAGAGCATGTTGTTCTGCAATTCCTACATCAAAAAATCTATCTGGAAATTTTTGAGCAAAATCTTTAAGCCCTGTACCATCTTTCATAGATGCCGTTATTGCAACAATCTTATCATTTTTATCTGCCATTTCTACAATTTTTTCTCCAAAAACTTGTGAATATGTTTTTGTCTTTTCCTTTTTAGGTTCTCCTGTCTCTATATTAAAAGGTGAAGTTGCATGAAATTTATCTGGTTTATCTTCTGCAATTTTATAACCTTTTCCTTTTTTAGTTAAAACATGTATTAGTACTGGCTCATTTAATTGCTTAGCTTTTTTTAATATAAGTTCCATATCTTCTATGTCGTGTCCATTTATTGGTCCCAAATATTTAAAACCTATATCTTCAAAAAACATCTTTGGAATTATTAGTTGCTTTACTCCTTGCTTTATTCTTCTAATAATTTTTACAAGTAAATTGCCAATTAAAGGTATCTTTTCTAATACTTTTCTAACTTTTTGGTTAGACATTGAATAACATTTTTGTGCTCTTAATTTACTTAAGAACATATTAATTCCACCAATGTTTTTTGAAATGCTCATTTCATTATCATTTAAAATTACAATAACATTGGTTCTTGAACTTCCTATATGGTTTAATGCTTCTAATGCCATACCACCAGTTAATGCACCATCTCCAATTACTGCAATTACAGAATGGTCTTCTTTTTTTAAGTCTCTTGCTTTTGCCATTCCCATTGCAGCTGAAACAGATGTACTACTATGTCCTGTATTAAAGCAATCTGTTTTAGATTCATTTGTTTTTGGAAAACCTGCAATTTTTCCAAACTTTCTTATATTTTTTAATTCTTCTTTTCTTCCATTTAATATTTTGTGGGTATAGCTTTGGTGTCCAACATCCCAAACTATTTTATCAACTTTTGGATCAAATACACTCTCCAATGCAAGTGTTAATTCAACTACTCCAAGATTTGATGATAAATGTCCTCCATTTTCTGATACCATTTTTATTATATATTTTCTTATGTCTTTTGCTAATTCTTCTTTTTCTTTTATTGTTAGTTTCTTTAAATCTTCTGTAGAGTTGACTTTTTCTAGCATTTTTACCACCTTTTTGTTTCAATTTATAGTTTAATTTTATATTTTCATTATAATATAACATATTTATGTAAAATGCAAGTGGTTTGTAGATATATTTCAAGCATATTTTTTACATCTCAATTCTTTGGCATAATTTAAAGTTACCTCATTTATTTCTCCAGAAGATATTCTTGCAATTTCATGTATTATTTCAGTTTCTTCTAATCTTTTTATTGTTGTGATTGTTCTTTCATTTTGTATTGATTTATTTATAAAGTAGTTATAGTCAGCTACAGCAGCTATTGATGGTAAATGTGAAATACAAAGTATTTGGTGATTTTTTGAAATCATTGATAATTTTTCTGCAACTTTGTTTGCAGCTTTTCCACTTATACCTGTATCTATTTCGTCAAATATTAGTACAGGAACTTTATCAGAATTTGCTATTACTGTTTTTATAGCAAGCATTATTCTTGACATTTCTCCGCCAGATGCTATTTTTATAAGTTCCTTTTCGTCTTCTCCAATATTGGTGGAAATAAAGAATTCAACCTTGTCTTTTCCTGTTTCAAAATATTCTTCTGTTAAATCTACATGAATATTTACTTTTGCATTTTTCATTTCTAAATCTTTTAGATTCTTGTTAATTTCGTTTGATAGTTCTTTTGCTTTTAGTTCTCTTATATTATGAATTTTTAACCCTATTTCATCAAGTTTTTCTTTTATTTTTTTCTGTTCTTTTTTTAGGTTATTTGTATATTCCTCCATATTTTCAATTCTATATATTTCGTTTTGTACCTCAGTTTTATAATTTAAAATTTCCTTAATTGAATTTCCATATTTTCTTTTTAGGTCATAAATTAAATCTAACCTATCCTCTATTTCTTTTTGTTCGTTTTCATCAAAATATATATCTTCTTTATAATTTGATACATCTCTTGAGATTTCTTGAAGCTCATAATATACACTTTTTAAGCTATTAGTACATTCTTGATATTTGTTATCTATATTTTCAATTTTTTCTATTTGTCTTATTGCATTACTTAAAAGATCTATTGCATTTTCTCCAATAGATAAATCTACATCATTTAAGGTACTTACAATTTTCTCAGAGTTTTGAATTAATTTTTGTTTTTTTTCTAGTTCTTCTTCTTCAGAGTTTTGTAAATTTACACTTTCTATTTCATTAAATTGATATTTAAGTATGTCTAGTCTTCTTTGTCTTTCTTTATCATCTCCATAGTTTTCTTTAAGTTCTTTTTTTATTTCATTATATTTTATAAATGCTTCTTGGTAATTTTCTTTTAATGTGTTTATTTCACTGCCAACATATCCGTCTAAATATTTTAAATGCTCTTTACTGTCTAATAAATTTTGGCTATCATTTTGACCATGGATTTCTATTATTTTTTTCATAAATTCTTTTAACTCATTTACAGTTACCATTCTTCCATTTATTTTGCACATATTTCTACCATTTGAGTATATTTCTCTAGAAACTATAATATTGCCATCAATAGAATTCTCGTTTTCTGGTTCGTATAAACATATTTCTATATAAGACTGACTTTCTCCCTTTCTTATCATTTCTTTAGAAAACCTACCACCAGAAATTATATTTAAAGAATTAATTATTAAACTTTTTCCTGCTCCAGTTTCCCCTGTTAATACATTTAAACCTTCGTTAAAATTAATTTCTATATCATCAATAATTCCAATATTTTTTATATGTAAATTAGTAATCATATCTGCACCTCCGAAAATGTGTTTTAAGAATTTATGTTTGTATTATATAATAAATAAAAAATTTGTCAAGGGATTTTTACAATTTTTTAAAAGTTCACCCCCTTGCATTTTTGCTTATAATTTTGTATAATAGGCACATAATATTTAAATGGAGGATTTTTAATGGAAAAATTATCAATTAAAGATTTATATAAAGATTTTAAAATTTTCTCAAATAAAGAAGTTTGTATAGAAGGATGGGTTAGAACTGTTCGTGACTCTAAAACATTTGGTTTTATAGAATTAAATGATGGTTCGTTTTTTAAGAATGTTCAAATTGTAATTTCTGACAAATTAGATAACTTTAAAGAATTAGTTAAACTTACTATTAGCTCTTCTATAAAAGTTTCTGGAACTTTAGTTGTTACAGAAAATTCTAAACAACCTTTTGAAATACAGGCTACAAACATAGAAGTTCTTAATTTAAGTGATGTTGATTATCCTTTGCAAAAAAAGAGACATACTTTTGAATATTTAAGAACTGTTGCTCATCTTCGTCCAAGAACAAATACTTTTAATGCAATATTTAGAATAAGAAGTGTTGCTGCTTTTGCAATACATGAATATTTCCAAAACAATGGATATGTATATGTTCATACTCCAATTATTACATGTGCAGACTGTGAAGGTTCAGCTGAAATGTTTAAACTTACAACTATGGATTTAGAAAAGCCTCTTCCAAAAAATGAAAATGGATCAACTGATTTTTCAAATGATTTATTTGGAAAAGAAACATATATTACAGGATCTGGTCAACTTCATGGAGAAACTTTTGCAGCAAGTTTTGGAAAAATTTATACTTTTGGCCCAACACTTCGTTCAGAAAATTCTAATACAAAAACACATGCAAATGAATTTTGGATGATTGAACCCGAAATTTCTTTTTGCGATTTAGAAGAACTTATGGATATTGAAGAAGATTGCTTAAAATATATTGTTGAAAAAGTCTTAGAAAGATGTCCAGAAGAAATTAATTTCTGTGATCAATTTATAGAGAAAGGTTTAAAAGAAAAATTAAATAAACTTCTTAATTCTTCTTTTGTAAGAATTGATCATAAAGATGTTATAGATATTCTTAAAAAAGCTGATAGAAAATGGGAATTTGAGCCTGACTATGGCGAAGATTTAGCAAAAGAGCATGAAAAATATATTACAGAATATTTCAATGGTCCTGTTTTTGTTAAAAACTGGCCAAAAGATATAAAGTCATATTATATGAAACTAAATCCTGATGGAAAAACAGTAGCTGCAGTTGACCTAGAAGTTCCTGGTGCTGGAGAAATTATGGGTGGCTCTCAAAGAGAAGAAAACTATGAAACTTTGATTAAATTAATGGAAGCTAAAGGAATAAAAACTGAACCTCTTGCGTGGTATCTAGATTTACGTAGATATGGTTCAAATGTACATTCTGGATTCGGTCTAGGCTTTGAAAGATTACTTATGTATTTAACTGGTATGGAAAACATACGTGATGTAATTCCTTTCCCAAGAACTCCAAAAAATTGTGAATTTTAATAAATTAACTAATTTTTCATACTACTTCTTATTAATTATAAAAATATTAAGGCAGTTGTCATAATGACAACTGCCTATTTGAAGTATCACTCATCTTTTACCATTGCCTGGTAAAGATGTTCTACCATCACTTCCTTTGAAAGATTTTCCTCAAATGATGCTACTGCAATCCCACCAATTGGCTTCCATCCTTTCTCGATAAGTTTGTTTACTCTTTCTTCCAGGTTTTTTATACTCGACCAAGTTGTAACTATCTGATACTTCATTTTTTTCCTCCTTGTATCGTAATAACAACCTCTGTTTTATAGAGGAATTCAACGTGAAACAAATCTATTCTATCACTTATTTTCGCAAAAGTCAATATTATGTTTACTTTTTATTGGATTATACTTAATATTTTTCCGCTTCCAAATGATTTGCATCCGTTCCTTCATTTTTTATTTTATTAAATTACTTAAATTATCTATCATCTCAGTTGTATATTTTATTAAGCTATAATAATATTCTAAATTTCCTTCTCTCATTGTTTTTGGTGTAAACATTTCACCTGTAAAAACTCTTAAATATGTGTTTTCATCATCAAATAATATTTCAAATTCAAAAGGAAATTCATCTTTTACTTCTAATAAATAGTCAACCAACCTATCGCTTATATGATTATTGACGGAATCAATATTTTTAGCTGAAATTGTATAATATTTTAAAAGCTCTTTAAATTCATAATACAATTTTTCATCAGATTTTTCTTGGAATTTATTCCATATACTATTATTTAGCCCTTTTCTTTTTATCTTTATTCCTGAATATATAGTATTATTTTTTTCAACGCATAAAAACAATCCTTCAAAAAGTTTTATTCTTTGATCTCTTCCACTTCCCCCTCTTAGATGTAGCATAGTCAAAGTGTTAGCAAATCTAAATATTTGATTTTTATTTGTTTTTCCAAGAATGCAATTATCAACATATATCTCATTATAGTGTTTGTCCCAACCAGCTGATTTATATAAAGTATTTATTTGTATATATGGTGCATATTTATCTTCCGCTAATTCTTTATATTTTTTTGCACTTTCTTCATATGTATATATATATCTTGAGTTTACTTTCTTTACAATTTCTGAAATTATATAAATTTCATTAACTTTAGTTTTTTCATCTTTATTTTTATATGATATTCCGCTTATACAAAGCTTCCGTAATAATTCCCACTGTAATAATTAGTATTAGAGCCATTATATATGAAAATGCTGTAACATACTTATTTAAAAAAACTCGTATCGGCAAATTTTGACTTTTAAGCCAATAATAATACCCTATTAAAAATATTGCCATTATACTTAATAATGAAAATATTATAATACCAAATATCACTTTCTTTTTTCTTTGTGAACAATTTAATTTTTGCATCGAGTGATTAATTTCGCTTAATTCATCTTCGAAAACATATGAACCACTCTTAAATATCATATTTTTCACAAATTTTTTTCTCTTTATTTTTAATATTTTTTTTTCTATTGTATATGGATAAAAAGCAACAACACATATTAGGAAAATTCCAAATACTCCTAATTCCCACATATTAACATCCCTGCACAATACATATATATATAATAAAGCTGTTCCTATTAGTAAACATGAAATTTTAAAAAAATTTTTTACCATACTAATTATTTCCTTACTCTCTATTTTTTTATTATAAGTATATTCTATTTTTTTTATATTGTAAAGTAATTATTTTTTCTCTTTCTTTAATTACTATTTTGCAAAATTCAACAATTTTCTTAAATCTTATGTATTATAATGAATTTAGGCAACTAGACTCAAAAGGAGGTAAAGAAAAAAATCTCCTGTATCTGCAAATACAGGAGATTTTTGGTGTTTTAACACTTTTTTCGACCTTATTCTGCTTCCTCTTCATCTTCCTTACTTAAATCTCTTGGTCTCATTAATGGGTATAAAACTACGTCTCTAATGTTTTGGCTGTTTGTTAAGAATTGTAAAAATCTATCTACACCAAGTCCCCAACCTGAAATTGGTGGCATTCCATATTCCATAGCTCTAATGTATTCATAATCTATACTCATAGCTTCTTCGTCACCTTGAGCTTTTAATTTGCTTTGTTCTAATAATCTTTTTTCTTGCTCTCTGGCATCTACAAGCTCTGAATATCCATTTATTATTTCTTGTCCATTAACTACTAATTGGAATCTATCTGTAAGATTTGGATTTTCGTCATTTGAACGTGCTAAAGGAGATAAATCTATTGGATGTTTAATTAAATATGTTGGTTCTATTATAGATGGTCTACTAACTTTTTTATAAAGTTGGTCTATTAAATTTCCTCTTCCAAGTTCTTCAAGATTTTCCGCTTCTAATTGAATTTTTTGATTTTTTATTTCGCTAAGTAAACTTTCAGCTGTATCAAATTTATCAATATCTATTCCACAATCTTTTAAAATAAGTTCTCTAAATGAAACGACTCTCCATTCTCCACCAAAGTTTATTTTTTTATCTCCAATTTGAACATTTAGGTCTCCATCATATAAATTGCTTAAAATGTATATAATCATTTCTTTTAAGAATTTCATATTGTCTTCATAGTTCCAATATGCACTATATCCTTCTACCATTGTAAAATCTTGTAAGTGATTTGCATCCATTCCTTCATTTCTAAAATCTCTTGCAA
>CAYTEX010000006.1:0-5632 GCA_964437015.1 uncultured Clostridium sp.
GATCAAGTTTTTCCAAAGTTTCATCATAGGATTGATTTTGACTTTCTATGGAATTTATTATTTCAGCATTCAAATTAAATTTTATATTTATTACAGGTTTACCACTTGAAAGATCAATATCTGTATCTAATTGTGATAAATCGCCAACCTTAATATCTATTTTTTGATTTTCATTAAAAGGACTAGTTATTGTAATTATAAAATTGTCAACTTCATCTTTTATAAGGGAATAACAAAGGGTTTCTATTGTAGACAAATCTCCAACATATTTATCATCTTTAAATACGGCAAGTCCCATATTTTCTGCACCTCTATCGCCCTCTATAATAGCTTTTTTTGAATCAAAAGATTGATAATCAGGCTTATTGTTTTGAACAGTTTTTGTTATTGTATTTTTATTCTCGACTTTTTCAGCTTGACTTTGATTTTCATTAGAATTTTTGGAGTTTGATGCCTCAGATGTAGTATTATTTTCAGAAGTAGAAGTCTTTGATTCAGAGCTTTGAGAGCTTTGAGAATTTGATGATTGTAAATTTTCTTCATTATTTTGGCTAGAGTTTTCAACTAAACTTCCCAAAATACTAACAGCTCCAGAATCTTTATCTAATAAGTTCTCGTAGAATCTTCCTATGGGAATATTAGAAGTATAGCCAGTATACTCACTTGAGGTTGGAAATATATCATAGTATTTGGTTAACACTTGTTCTAGAGAAGAGGTGGAACGCTTTAAATAATCTGATGCAGAACATTCGGTCACAACGACATTTGTCGTAGGTCTAATTTGTATATTATGTGTTAAAAAGGAAACTTCATCTAGTATTCCAGTTTTTGCATAATCCTTTGAAAAAGCTATAACTTTACAATGTGATAAATTTAGTTGTTTACCAATATAGGCATTCATTATTGTAATAGCATTAGGAATTGTTGGAGCAACAATGGTATTGATAATAGGTTCAGTTTGTTCTGATGATGCATTTTCTGAAAATGAACCTAGATTTGCAAATTCAAATGTTACAATTATATTGTCACTTTCTGGGACTTTATCTATGCCCAGAGCTATAACATAATCAAGATGATCAATATTTTGTGAGTAATATGATGAAGAAAATGCATATAAAAAAATTATAACTGTAATTATAATAACAATCCATTTTAAAGCAGATTTCATTAATGCTCCTTTCTAAAAAATAATAAATATTCATTATGTATTAATCTATAAATATTTTTAAATTTTCTCGGCTCATTCCATAATTTAATAAATTCTACATCAATTTTTCGGCACCCTTTCACTTAGTCCTCGCTTCGCTCTACGCGAACATTTTCCAAAAAATTTCTTAGAATTTCTAAAATTATTTCAATCACATTCGTAAATTTAAAAATATTTATAAATTAAATCTTAGTATTATTTTTTAAGAATTTCTAGAATTACGAAATGAGCCGAGAAAATTGAATAATTATTTATATATCAAATTTGTTTATACTTTTTGAGTTTCTTTTTAATTATTGCTCCTATAAAAATAGTTAAAGGCAAAACAAAAGTAAAAATAATAAATAGACCTTTAGACAATTGATTTTCTAAAAAATTCAAAGTAGAGTCTTGCTTTAATCCTAAAGCTATTCCAAAAGATGTTAGTAAACATGGAAATATAAGAGGTTTGCTATCTGACAAGTTAGTAATATTTTTTAAAATTTCTAATATAAAATATAAATTTATATTTAAGGCAGAAATTAATCCTAATACACATAAAAAAACAAAGGCAGCATCCATTCTCTGAAAGAATGTACCAAATTCGATGTATCTAACTGAAATATACAGTGGAGGTAGTTGAGAATGATTTACAGCATCAGTAAATAAAAATAGTATATCTGATACACAAAATATTATATAAATTCCATTCAAAATAGAAAATATTAAACCTATTTTTGTTATTTCTTCAGGCTTTTTTAATTTAGGAGGAAAAAAGAAAAGATAACTAAGTCCTGAAAATGTAAAAATATTTGTTAGGCCTTTAATAAAGGAGGGAACAATACCATCTCCCAAAATAGGAAACATATTATCAAAAATAAAATTCTTTGTATTACCTATAAAAATGAGAAATATTGCTGTATATATAAATGGAACAATTAAACTTACGGCTTTAAATATACTATTATTTCCAAAGCTAGCTATAATTCCACTAGCAATTGATAATAGAGCTATAATAAATATAATATGTGTAAGAGGGTAATATATAATTTGCATTGCATCAGCGGTTTGCCTTAAAAATAGAGCCAAAATTAAAATGAAATAACAAACAAAACCAAAACCTAAAAAAGTCTTTAAAACTTTACCACCCAAATATTCAGAAATTGATAGTAAGTCTTTTCCTATAAAATTTTTAGAAAGTTTACACATAATAAAAGTGATAAAAATACCTATAATGCTTATTAAAATCGAATTTAACAGACTTGCGGAATTTACATCTTTTATTAAAATGCCAGCAGAGGTAAGAACAATATCTGCAATAGACATCATCATTAAACTATTTATTACTTCAAAATTTCCTAATTTTCTTTCCATTAATACCTCCATTTTTTAGATATTTTAGGTTGTGCATATTTCTTTTTTGGAAGAACATAGCCTGGTCTTTTTTCATATTTCCAAGCAGGTTTTACAAAAAAGCTTCCTAAATGTGATGAAAATGAACTAGTAAGTGGAGAAACGAAACTTACACCAAAAGACTTCATGCTACAAAGCATATTTATATATACAAGTAGTCCAGCACCAATTCCAATAAATCCAGCACAAAATCCTAAAAGAGTAAATATGAATCTATAAACTCTTAAATGGAAGGAAAATGCAAAATCTGGGATTGCAAAAGAACTTAAACCTGTTATTGCAACAACTATTATTAAAATTGGACTCACAATATGAGCAGAAACAGCAGCATCTCCTAAAATCAGAGCACCTACAATACCTAAAGTTGCACCAATTGGAGCAGGTACTCTTATTCCTGATTCACGAATTAATTCAAAAGAAATTTCCATAAGTATTAATTCAAAAATTATTGGAAAAGGAACATTTTCTCTGCTTGCTAAAATAGAAAATAAAAGCTCAGTAGGCAAAATTTCGTGATGAAATCCAGTTACGGCAATGAAGATACCAGGGGCTAAAAGTGTAATAAAATATGCTATAATTCGAAGGACCTTTAAGAAATTGGCGAAAATAGTTTTTAGGTTTGTATCTTCTGGTGAAGCTAAAAAGTCAACTAATACAGCAGGGGCTATTATTGCATAAGGGTTACCATTAACCAATACAACAGCACGTCCTTGCATTAAAAATTTACAACATTTATCAGGTCTTTCTGTTTCTAAGAGTGTCGGAATATCAATTCTTTCGTTCTCTTCTATCAACTGAGCCAGCTGACCAGAAGAAAGAAGACTATCCAATTTTAGGTTTTTAAGTCTATATTTTATTTCTTTTACAAGGCCAGGATTAGCAATATTTTGCATATAGCAAATGGCAATTTGAGTTTTAGAAATTTCTCCAACTTGCATGCTTTCAATTATTAAATTTTCATTATTTAAAATTCTTCTTAGAAGTGATGTATTAATTCTTATATTTTCAACAAAAGCCTCTTGTGGACCATTAATAATATTTTCATTTTGAGGAGTATCTACACTTCTTTGCTTGAAACCTTTAACATCTATATCAAAGGCTATTTCTAAAGTATCAACAAACAAAGCACAATCTCCAGAATTGATGCTTTCAACTATTTTATTTAATTCAGTCTGCTTTTTTAAATTATTTAGTGGTACAAGGCAATCATATATATAATTTCCTAAGTTAAAGTTGTTTTTTTTAGTAACGGAGATTTGCTTGTTATTATCTTTTGACATATGCATAGCATTTTCTTGATAAGTATTACTTTCTGAACGTAACATAAGTGGTTCAAGAACGAAATCATTTATCAATTTCGAATCAACCATACCATCTATATAAACTAAAAAAGCTTTATAAGTTTTGTTTTGAGCTATTAAATTAAAGTCGCGTATTAAAATATCAGAATTGATACTTGTTTGATATTTTGACTGAATGTATTTTAGATTTAATTCTATATTGGATACTACATTTTGTTTAGGTGCTTTTTCATAGTTCTGTAAACCATTTCCAGTTGGCTTTAGTTCAAAACTATAATCTGTTTTAGGCTGATATGAAAATAACTCTTTAATATTCATCAATAATCTCCTCTTGAGGTAGTATTTACATATTTTTGAACAATATACAAAAATAACATACGTTGTTGTTTTATTAAATATAATATAAAGTTTAAAATAGCTTGCAATTTACGCTTTTTTGCTATATAATGTACAAAACTAAAATATAAAAGGAGACAAAAATGAGAGCAATAGAAATAAGAAATAAATATTTAAAGTACTTTACAGCACAGGGACATAAAGTCATTCCTTCAAGTCCATTAATTCCATAAAATTACCCATCTGTTTTATTTACAACAGCTGGAATGCAACCATTAGTACCATATTTATTAGGACAACCTCATCCAGAGGGAAAAAGACTTACAGACTATCAAAAGTGTGTAAGAACAAATGATATAGATGAGGTAGGAGACAATCGTCATCTTACATATTTTGAAATGCTTGGAAATTGGTCTCTTGGAGATTATTTTAAAGAAGAATCTATAAAAATGAGTTTTGAGTTTCTAACAAAAGAACTTGGTATACCAGTAGAAAAATTATCAGTTACAGTTTTTGCAGGAGATGAAGATTGTCCTAGAGATGATTTTTCAGCTAAATGTTGGAAAGATGCTGGAATTTTAGATGGACATATTTATTATTACGGAAAAGAAGATAACTGGTGGATAGCAGGAGACAAAGGACCATGTGGACCAGATACAGAAATGTTTTATGATACTGGAAAACCAGCTTGCTCACCAGATTGCCAACCATCATGTGATTGTGGTAAATATGTTGAAATTTGGAACAATGTATTTATGGAATATTTTAAAGATGAAAATGGTTATTCAAAATTAAAACAGCAAAATGTAGATACAGGTTTAGGATTAGAAAGGATGACAATGCTACTTCAAGGAAAAGAAACACCTTTTGACACAGAACTTTTTAAACCTGTAATGGATAAGCTATCAGAACTTCAAAAATTCGATATAATTGAAAGTAGAAGAATAGTTGCAGAACACTTACGTTCAAGTATGATGATAATTGCAGATGGGGGAAGACCATCAAATCTTGATAGAGGATATGTGCTTCGTCGTTTAATTAGAAGAATGATTAGACAAATGAACAAATTACAAATAGACTTAAATGAGTTATCAACATTAATAGATATAAATGTTGATAATTTAAAAGAAATGTATCCTGAATTGGAACAAAATAGAAATAACATAAAACAAGTTATAATAGAAGAAAAAGATAAATTTGTAAAAACTTTAAATCATGGTGAAAGAGAATTTGAAAAAGAAGTTAAGAGATTAAAAGAACAAGGAAAAGATACAATAGATGGAAAAGTTGTATTTAGATTATATGATACATATGGTTTTCCTCCAGAGGTTACTAAAGATTTAGCTACAGAAAATGGTATGAAAATTTCTATGGAAGAATTTAACAAACTATTTAA
>CAYTEX010000006.1:5642-14799 GCA_964437015.1 uncultured Clostridium sp.
TGCATCAAGAAAAATCAAGAGTTGGATCAGAGAAAAAATTTAAAGGTGGATTAGCTTCTACTGGAGAAATGGAAACAAAATACCATACTGCAACCCATCTTTTAAATGCTGCATTGAGAGTAGTTTTAGGTAGCCATGTACATCAAAGAGGAAGTAATATTACAGAAGAAAGACTTAGATTTGACTTCTCTCACCCAACCAAAATGACAGATGAAGAGAAAAAACAAACAGAAGATTTGGTAAATAAATGGATACAGGAAAAAATTCCAGTTGAACATTTGGAAATGAAAAAAGACGATGCAATTGCTCAAGGAGCAGAGGCAATGTTTATTGAAAAATATGGAGACATTGTTTCAGTTTATAAAATTGGAGATGTTTCTTTAGAGCTTTGTGGAGGACCTCATGTAGAAAACACAGGGGAGCTTGGAGAGTTCAAAATTAAGAAGGAAGAGTCGAGTAGTTCAGGAGTTAGAAGAATTAAGGCAATACTGATTGAAAAATAATTACAATTTTGGCTGTGTTAAAAAGCATTTTTTAATATTTTTTGTCTTGCCAAAATTTTATATGTAAAGGAGATTAATCATGGAAGATAATTGTTTATTTTGTAAAATAATAAAAGGAGAAATTCCTTCTACTAAAGTATATGAAGATGAATTTGTTTATGGATTTAAAGATATAAATCCAGCAGCACCTATTCATATTTTAGTTATTCCAAAAAAACATATTGATTCTTTAAAAGAATTAACAGAAGAAGATGAAAAATATGTATGGGCTATTCATAAAGCATTAAATAAAATAGCACAAGAACAAGGATGCTTAGATAGCGGATATAGGGTAATTGTAAATTGTGGAAAAGATGCTGGACAAGAAGTTATGCATTTACATTATCATTTACTTGCTGGAGCAAAAATGGGAGATAAAATTGTATGAGTATAGGTTTAAAAGAAATATTATTATATTTGCTAGTAATAAATATTTTAGGTTTTTTTGCAATGGGAATAGATAAACATAAAGCAAAAATGGGAAATTGGAGAATACCAGAAAATACATTATTTAGTTTTTGTATTTTAGGTGGAGGAATTGGCACAATCGCTGGAATATATGTATTTCACCATAAAACAAAAAAGAAAACATTTACAATAGGAATGCCACTTATTGTGATTTTAGAAATATTGATTTTTATATATTTTAAATTTATGGTATAATAAAAAGTCTTAGGAGCAATTTGATAAGGAAGGTTCTTATTAAAAATGCTCCTTTTGAAATTAGCCCAATTGCATTTGCACTTTCGAGGAATGCATATTAAATGAGAGTATTTTTACATAATAATCTTAAGAAATTTTGCAAAAAAATTCTTGCAAGAAAAATATACAACTGCTATAATATAAATGAAAAAATTAAAGAACAAAGGAAGATTTACAAATGAACAAAATAACTAAAACCAATGATACAATGTATATATATAAAATGGACTTTGATTTAATAGAAAAATTATATAAGTACAAGACTATTTTCTCTTGTGCATTTTTGAGCGACTCAAAAATGTATGTGTAAAAATAGTCTTTTTTGGCGTTTAATTTTGTTATTAATGTTTAAAATACTAATAAATTGAATTATATAAAGAAGTGGAGGTGAAATTTAAATGAAAAATCAATTAAAAAAATTAACAAAAACCAGTAATGGTATAACTTTGATAGCTCTTGTGGTAACTATTATTGTCCTTTTAATTTTAGCGGGAATATCAATACAAATGCTAACAGGAGATAATGGGATATTACAAAAAGTGGCTGAAAGTACAGAAGAAACACGTGGAGGAGCAGTACAGGAACAAAGAGATTTATGGAAGTTAGAACAAACTTCTGACCAATATGCTAAAACACAAAACAAAAAAAGCTTAGCTACTTTACTTCAAGAATTAGGACCCAATGGACAAAAATTATTAACTGATGATGAAATAAATACAATAAATCTAACAGGTCAAGTGAAAATTGGCAGTAAAACAATAGTATTTAAAGAAATTTTGACCGTTGGGAGTGAATATGATAAAGGTAATATTAAAATAGGTGATAAATTAAGTTATTCAGCAAATGGAGCAAGTGATTGGATAGTTTTTGGAAAAGATGATGCTGGCAATGTGCTTTTGACAACTCAGTCTACTGTTGGTTCTTACCAAGTAACTACAACAAGAGAAAAATGGTTTACATATGAAAAAGATTTGGATTCAGCTTGTGCCGCATATGCTGGAACAATTCAAGGAAAAGAAATAAAATCAAGAAGTATTAGAATGGAGGATATAAATAGGGTAGTTGGATTTTCAGAGCCAGAAGGGATAAGATATAAATGTGGAATTACACAAGATTTTAATAATGGAAAAGTAAGCTACTATTATCCAAATGAAAAAACATCGTCTTTTGTAAAAGCAACTGTAGATAATATCTCAGTAGCAGAAAATTCAACAGAAATTCCTGCTGCTGAATTATTAAGCAATACTTATTATTATTATCAACCAAATGCTGATTTGAAAGTTGTTAATCAAGAAACAGGTGAAGATATATCTTCTAAATTTACGAAATTAAATAATATGGTTTATGTTACTGGAGATAAGAACTCTTGGATGCATTATTGGATAGCTACCAAAACATTATTTGTAAAGTCATATGCTGTAGAATGTCGAGTAAGTAGAGTAAACTACTCATATGTACGGATATCCAGGTGATTATTATGCGGGAGGTAATAGTAATACTAGTTATGATGGTAATAATGGAGCATCAGGAAATGATATGAAATTACGACCGATAGTAGAACTTCCATCTGATATTGAAATGCAAGAGATAGCATCAGGAGTATATGATATAAAATAACATAAATAAAATAACAGACATTAGATGTCTGTTATTTTTAGTTACAGTCTATAAAAAAATAAAAAATATTCTTGCAAGAAAAATGGACAACTGCTATAATATAAATGTAAAAACGAAAGAACAAAGGACGGCAAAACAAATGAACAAAATTAATAAAACCATTGATATAGTACATATATATATTACGGGCTTTAATTTAATAGAAAAATTATATAAGTACAAGACTATTTTCTCTTGTGCATTTTTGAGCGACTCAAAAATGTATGTGTAAAAATAGTCTTTTTTGGCGTTTAATTTTGTTATTAATGTTTAATTATTAATAAATTGAATTATATAAAGAAACGGAGGTGAAATTTAAATGAAAAATCAATTGGAAAAATTGATAAAAACCAGTAATGGTATCACTTTGATAGCTCTTGTGGTGACTATTATAGTGTTGTTAATATTAGCAGGAATATTAATACAGATGCTAACAGGAGATAATGGAATAATACAAAGAGCTGGTGAAGAAAAAGTAATACAAGATAAAGCAGAAATAATAGAGCAAGCTAAAATGGATATTCTAGCACAAATAGCAGAAAATAAAGGAGAAACATTATCAAACATTCAATTTAAAAATATATTAATAAAATATTTTAAAGAAGATGATATACCAAATCGTTTTCCGAAAGATTTATCAATATTAGAATTAACAACATTAAATAATAAATATAAAATTTTAGCTTCAGAAATATATACGGGAAATATTATTGAGGCACCATTGACAATAGGTGATGTAATGGAAGTAGGAGATTGGGTTGAATATATATCTGATGAAAGTGAGTATACTACAACAGAATCTGAAATTGGTGTAGTTCAAACGCTAAATACAGATAAAACTACTAAATGGAGAGTATGGA
Source organism: uncultured Clostridium sp. (assembly GCA_964437015.1). GTDB lineage: Bacteria > Bacillota > Clostridia > TANB77 > CAG-508 > CAG-269. Next base: position 9,403 of record CAYTEX010000006.1, read on the forward strand.
AAATCGAAGATGATAAAGTTATAATTATTCCATCAAGTCCTATAAATTCATTAGAATTATATGGAGTTATGGGATATATAAATGGTAGTGAAACAATTAATAAAGTATGTAAGAAATTATATACAAACATTTCTTTGGGTGTAAAAGAAATTGATATTAGAAGTATGAATTTGGATGATATAGAATATGCAACGGGTGAGAATAGAGAAAATACTAAATACACTTCAGGTCCATCTGGTACGTATGTTTTCAACGAAATTTTAGAATTTACGAGTGGAAAATTTTTTACATATGAAGAAAATGAAAAAACAATTACCAATTCTGAACCTAACGAGGCTAGTTCGGAGAATCCGGTTAAAGTTAGAAATACTACTGTTTATGTTGATAAGAATTATAATAATTGGCAATGGAAGTCAATTGAAAACAAAAAAATAGGAACAACATCGTATGGGGAAATGATTGGCGTGACATATGGATGGTTGTCTGACCCTTGCACTTTTTTTAAAAAGAGTGTTAAGGCGAGTCCTCCGAGAGTGGATTATGGGCTTCATGCGGTTAAAGGCTTAAGCGGAGTGAACATAAATGGAGGGATAATGGTTAATTCGAATGGAACTGGTAAAAGTGGAACGTATGGATTGAGACCACTAATATATTTAAATGAAAAATTATTTATTGATGGCTCATATAGTGATAGAGATGGAAAAAGCGAAAGCACAGCCTGGAAAATAACAAATCAAACTAATTGATATTTGTATGAATCGTCAAAGGCGTCAAAAAGTTGAAAATAACTACTTTAACCGCGCCAAGTAAAAAAGGAACTCGAACTATTTGTTCGAGGATAGTTTGAGTTATTTATTATAAATAAAATAACACATACATATACTTTAATCAAATTACTATATAGATTTTGATTTACCAATTTATTATTCTTAAATTAAATCTATATTTTTTAAATTTAAGTTCTCCCTTGGGAACTTTTTTATTATTCTTTTTAAAAATATAAAACTAAATAAACATAAAAACTTTTTTAAGGAAAACAAAAATTAATGCACAAATTATCAACAATAAAATGTGAATAACTAAAATTGCAAACCCTATAATTTAGACTTATTCACAAAGTTATCCACAGTATCCACATAAATGTGAACAAAATTGTAGACATAAATGGATAAACATAATGTAATCTAATAGACATAATTGTAATATATTTGAAATAAAACAGAAAATTTGAAATAATTCAGTAATACTAGTCGACGAAAGACATTTTTTATTTATAAAATTTGACAAATTAAAATACAATACTATTATTTTTTACAAATTTAGCAAATATATAAATTAAATATATTTATTAGCTCATTCTTGTTATAAAAATCATATAATATACTTGGAGGAATGATATGCTAAAAAAAGTATTAGATAAGATGAAAAAAAAATTATTTAGGCAAATGGAAAATTTCGATATTGATTACGAAGAGTTAGAAAGAATGAAATTAAATGGAGCTCAAATAGTAGATGTAAGGAGTAGTAGGGAATATTCTGAAGGACATATTGAAGGAAGCATAAATATTCCAGATTATGAAATAAATAAGAATTTCGAAAAAGTTTTTACAGATCACAATCAAATAATAATTTTATATTGCAGTAGTGGAAATAGAAGTAAAAATGCATGTAAAAAGTTAATTAAAAGGGGATATACAAATATATTTAACTTGTATGAGGGAATTGAGAATTTAAAATAAAAAATATCCTATTTTTAGGATATTTTTTATTTTTTTATAAATCTTATAACTTTACCATCTGAAGTTGTTTGTGTTAATGTATTTTCATCTACAATTGTTAATTCGTCAGTTTCAGTAGCATTAGAATTTTCGATTTCAGTTCCTTCTGGTTCATAGAATTTAGTATAAGTGATTGTGATTTTATTTCCAATAATTTTAAAGATTCCTTCTTTACGATCTAACATTTCATATGTAACTTTATCTTTTGAAAAAATATAATCTATACCATGAGTAAATTCATGATTTACATCATCCAAAGAATAAGTTCCCACAATATTATATGTTTTAGTAGTATCAATTGTTGTTTTTGGACTTGAAGTTGCAGAGTTAGGTGAATTAATTGTATTAGAAATTGAATTTATTTTCCCTTGCAAATCATTAATAGTACCATTTAAAGTATTTATAGTTGTATTCAAATTATTTACTTGAGTTTGAAGTTCTGTAGATTTTTTTATTTCGGCTGTTTTTTCAACATTTAGCTTGTAGATAAATAATCCCATCATTATAATAGCCAATACAGCTAATACTAATAAAAATGTTGATAAACTAACTTTTGTACTTTCTTTTTCTTCCATGTTTCTCACCACCTTTCTTTTGTAAAATATTATTATATTTAAATTTTAACATTTATCATTTTTTTATGCAATAAAAAATATTAAATTGACTATGAAAACCATATATGGTAAAATAAGCTATATTAAAAGAAAAAATTTCATCTGGAAGGAATGAACAAATTTTGAACGAATATCAAAAATATATTAGAAATTTTAGCATAGTTGCTCATATAGATCATGGAAAATCAACACTTGCAGATAGGTTAATAGAAATGACAGGTGCTCTTTCAAAAAGAGAGATGGAAGAACAAGTTCTTGATAATATGGACATAGAACGTGAAAGAGGAATTACTATAAAAGCTCAATCTGTTAGAATGAAATATAAAGCAAAAGATGGAAATGAGTATACTTTTAATTTAATAGATACACCGGGGCATGTTGATTTTAACTATGAAGTTTCAAGAAGTTTAGCTGCATGTGATGGAGCGATTTTAATAGTAGATAGTACACAAGGAGTAGAAGCTCAAACTCTTGCAAATGTTTATTTAGCAATAGACAACAATTTAGAAGTATTACCTGTTATAAATAAAATAGACTTGCCAAGTGCAAGACCAGAAGAAGTACAAAAAGAAATTGAAGAAATAATTGGAATTCCTGCAATTGGATGTCCGTGTATTTCTGCAAAAACAGGGTTGAATGTTGATGAAGTGTTGGAAAGAATTGTTACAGATTTGCCAGCTCCAAAAGGTGATGAAACTGAAAAAACAAAATGCTTAATCTTTGATTCATATTATGATAATTACAAAGGAGCAGTAGCATTTGTAAGAGTAATGGATGGTAAAGTCAAAACAGGTGATGAAATCCTTCTTATGCAAGCAAATAAAGTATTTACAGTAACAGAAGTTGGATATTTTGCACCTGGAAGTTATATGCCTGCAGATGAATTAAAGGCAGGAGAGGTTGGATATATTGCTGCAAGTATAAAAAGCTTGTCAGATATACATGTTGGGGATACAATTACATTAAATAAAGATAGAGCAGAAAAGCCATTAAAAGGATATAAAAAAGTACAACCTATGGTATATTGCGGAATTTATCCTATTGATGGAAGTCAATTTGAAGCTTTAAAACAAGCATTGGAAAAACTAAAATTAAATGATGCAGCGTTAGAATATGAACAAGAAACTTCAAATGCATTAGGATATGGATTTAGATGTGGATTTTTAGGCCTTTTACATCTTGAAATTATCGAAGAAAGATTGGATAGAGAATTTGATTTAGGGTTAATTACTACTGCTCCATCTGTTATATATAAAGTACATAAAACAAATGGTGAAGTATTAGATATATATAATCCGGGGGATTTACCACCACAGGCAGAAATAGCCTTTATGGAAGAACCAATAGTTACAGCCAATATTTTAACACCGAAAGATTATGTTGGTGGGATAATGGAAATGTGTCAAAACAGGCGTGGAACATATATTGATATGAAATATTTAGACGAAAACAGAGTTGAGCTAATATATGAAATGCCTTTAAACGAAATTATATATGACTTTTTTGATAATCTAAAATCAAAAACAAAAGGATATGCATCATTTGATTATGAATTTAAAAAGTACCAAGAGTCGAAATTAGTAAAGTTAGACATATATGTTAATGGAGAACCTGTTGATGCCCTTTCATTTATAGTACATAAAGATATGGCATATAATAGAGGAAGAAAAATGGTAGAAAAATTAAAAACTGTAATACCAAGACATCTATTTACTATACCACTTCAAGCATATGTTGGAGGAACAGTAATAGCAAGAGAAACAATTTCTGCATTAAGGAAAGACGTACTTGCAAAATGCTATGGTGGAGATATAACAAGAAAGAAAAAATTATTAGAAAAACAAAAACGAGGAAAAGCTAGAATGAGACAAATAGGAAAAGTAGAAATGCCACAAGAAGCATTCCTATCAGTACTTAAGTTAGATGATGAGGATAAATAAAAATAGCAGATATAATTTATCTGCTATTTTATATTTTTTAAAGATTTATTTCTAAGAAACTTAATGCAAAGCATATTATATAATAAATGGCTTCTACTTTAATAAATGCTTTTAAAGCATCTGAATCATTTTCTTCATTTGATAAGAATTTGACTGCAAAATATACTAAAATTGTTGAGATTATGCTTAACAATGAACCAATTGGAGTTGTTATAGATGTTATTTTATGACTTATGTAAGTTAAAAATCCTAATAAAGAAGAAATTATTACAGGAATTTTAGCTACTGTTATAGTTGTAATTATTGTAATAAATGATTTTTTTGATTTTTTATTTACTATATAAACTGAAAGAGTTAAAGCTAAAATTCTACATATTGGTGCAATAGTTACTTTTACTAATGTTAAAATATTTGATCCAGTAAATTTAGCATATTTTGAAGTTATATAGTATATTAATTGCTTAGCAAAAGCTATAATTGCCCAAATTGCTACTAATAAAATAGCAGTTTTAAAAAAATTATTTTCTGAATCTTGTGTAAGTTCTTTAATAGCTTCTAATGGATTTGTAAATAGTTTTTTTAGTAACCCTTTACCAGTTTCTGCTTCTGCTTTGAAGTCAATGTTTTTCATTTTTTCCTTTGCTTCATTGAAAGTGTTTACTGTTTCTTGCTTGATATCATTTCCTACATTTTCTTTTTGATTTTCATCCATAAAAAAAATCCTCCTTTTATTATTATATATATTATTATTCTATATTTGATATTATATAATAAAAAACAAAATAAATCAATAAAAATCAAAATACTTACAAAACCATTGAAGTATTTATTTTTTTATGTTATTATAAAAAAGATGAGAAAGAGGTAATAAAATTGAAACTAAATATAGTTATGGTAGAACCAGAAATACCAGCAAATACTGGGAATATTGCAAGAACATGTGCAATTACTGGAGCAAAATTACATTTAATACATCCTTTGGGATTTAGAATAGATGAAAAAAGTGTTCAAAGAGCAGGTCTTGATTATTGGGACAAGTTAGAAATAGAAGAACATCACTCATTA
>CAYTEX010000006.1:14809-15117 GCA_964437015.1 uncultured Clostridium sp.
AACATTTTTAGAAAAGTATAAGCCAGAAGAAAATAATATGTTTTTTGCAACAACAAAAGGAAAGACAAAGTATACAGATATTGATTATTCTAATATGGATGAAGTTTTCGTTCTATATGGTAAAGAAACCAAAGGATTACCGGAATGGCTATTAGAAAAGTATTTAAATACAAAAACAATAAGAATTCCTATGCTACCAACACTTAGGTCACTTAATTTGTCAAATTCAGTTGCTATAATTACATATGAGATTTTAAGACAGCATGGGTTTGAAGATTTACAAGAAGTAAGTGAGTATTTTAATAATA
>CAYTEX010000006.1:15179-16101 GCA_964437015.1 uncultured Clostridium sp.
CTGCTAATATTTGAATTTCAACATGTCTAGGCTCTTTTATAAATTTTTCTATGTCAGTTTCTTTTTTAGCATGTTTTTCAGTTTCTTTTTCATTAACCAAGCTTTTTAAAAAAACTAAATCATCAGAAGATATTGTTGAATTTTCATCTTTAAGTAATATTATTAAGTCATATATTCTCTCTATTTTATTTTCTGGATCAAAAGTAATATATTTACTATAGTGTTTTTGTAAAAAAGTGGATAAATCTTCTTTTAATTTATCAATATTATTTGAATAACTATTAATAGATTGAAAATCTTCCATAACCATTAGCTCTGCAAGAGAATAAGATTCTTTATTTTCGGTTTCGGTTTCTTTTCCATTAATCAAGCTTTTTAAAAAAGCTAAATTATCAGAAGATATTGTTGGATTTTCATTTCTAAGTAATTCTAATAATGAATATATTTTATCTCTTTTACCTTGCAAATCGATAGAAATATATTTACTATAGTGTTCTTGTAAAAAATAGGATAACTTTTCTTTAATTTCAGTGATATTCTTCGAAGAACCAATAATAGATTGAAATTCTTTCATAAACATTAACTCTAAAAGAGAATGAGAAGATGTATCTTTTGTCAATTTTTTTCTAAATTTATGGGCTTTATTTCTAGGATTAGGGTCTTCGTATTCTGCATACTCTAATCTCGTTACATCTTTTACAACTGTTTTATTTAATATATTTTTAGGATTTCTATTGTTTGATTCTTCATATGGTTTGTGTTTTGTGCCGTCATATGTTGGGCGTTTACGATTAGTTCTTCTCATTTTACTCACTCCTTAATAAGTATTATTATAACATTACAATATTATAACACAATATGTTATGTAAATCAATATTAATTTGCAAAAATTATAATTTTATGATAATATATCAAAAAAATA
>CAYTEX010000007.1:0-12657 GCA_964437015.1 uncultured Clostridium sp.
TGGATTTTCAGGACAAGATGGTGAAACATCTGGAACAATTAGCAGGAGAATTACTGAAACATTAACAAAAAATATTATATCAATACAGAATCTAGAAAAAGCAGAAAAAGAAAAAGTTTTGAAACAAATAGAACATTTTATAAGAAAATTAGCTCATTTTTCACTTTATACAGTGGTGGGATTTTTGCTAATGAGCTTGCTGAGTACATATAAACTTAAACAAAAAAATAGGATTTACATAAGTTTTGGAATAGGGCTTATGTATGCAATTTCAGATGAAATTCATCAGTCGTTTATACCAGAGAGAACTCCAATGATAAGTGATGTATGTATTGATACTTGTGGTGTGATTACAGGAATTATTATACTGATAGTAATTCAATTTATATGGTATCGTATTTTTAAAAAGAGCTGATAAAATCTTAAATAAAGAGGTGAAGCAATTGTTTAACACAATTATTGCAAATTCAAATTTCGAGTTGGTAGAAAAAAAATCAAAATTTATTGCAAATTTGATTTATATAAAAAATAAAGAAGAGGCAGAAAGCATCATAAAAGAGTATAAAAAGAAGTATTATGATGCCAGACATAATTGCTATGCATATAGAGTTTTTGAAAAAAGTGAACTTTATGAAAAATCAAGTGATGATGGAGAACCTTCAGGTACAGCAGGGGCGCCAATGCTTAATATTTTACAAAAAAATAATTTGTGTAATGTTATAATTATTGTTACTAGGTACTTTGGTGGGATTTTGCTTGGAACAGGTGGACTTGTTAGAGCTTATTCAAATTCTTGTATAGGGGCAATAGATATCGCAAAAAAAGCGAATATAGAATCAGGTATAGAATTACAAATTGAAATAGAGTATCCTGATTATCAGGCATTGCAATATTATTGTAATAAAAACAATATTTCAATCAAGAACATCGAATATAATGAAAATATTTCTTGTTTTCTTGAAATGAATAATAAAACAAAAGAAAAATTTTTAGAGGATATAAAAAATAAGAGCTTAAATATTATAAAAATAGAAAATGAAAACGATGCAATGCTTATAAATCAAATATAATAACTTGGTATAAAACAATAAAAATAAAAAAATTCAAAAAAAATATTGATATTTTTTTATATTTGGGCTAAAATAGAGAAAGTTTAAATTTATAATCATTTGTGAAAGAGACAGAGACTTGATTTAAAGCGAGATTAGAGCATAGTAATAAGGGAGGAATTAGAGTTGAAAGATAATAAAATAAAATTAATTACAGAAATTTTAGCAATAGTTGTTATTGTATTAGTGTCTTTTGTTGGAGTATATAAACAAAAGTATAATACAATGGAAAATCAAGTGAAGGGATATAAATATAGTAAAGATTTAGATGGATATAGAGAAATTGTTTTAGAAGTTTCAAGTGAAGAAAATAATTCTGAAAGTAAAGCTGAAGATGACACAAGTGAGCAAGATGAAAATTCAGATACTCAAGAAGAAAATAATGAAAATGATAATAAATATGAAGATTACAAAAATGCTGAAAGAATATTCAAAAAAAGACTACAACTGTTAGGAATACAAGATTATACAATTAGTCAAAATAATGAAAATGGCACAGTTTATATACAAATACCAGAAAATGAAGATACAGATTATATAGTAAGTAGTTTACTACAAATAGGTAAATTTGAAGTCAAAGATTCAGAAGATGAATCAAAAATATTCTTAACAAATGATGAGCTAAAGAAAGTTCATTTATCATATAATAAATTATCAGATGAAAAAGCAGGACGTCTTCAGTTTAAATTCAATAAAGATGGAAAAAAGGTACTAAAAGACATTACTTCTAATGAATATAAAACAAAAGATGAATCATCTACAAGTCAAAATGAAAATTCTGAAGAATCAAATGAAGAAAAAAATGAAGAATTAGAAAATACTACAAATGCAACAGATACAGAAGAGAAAGAAAGTGAAAAAGAAGAAAAAACTCAGAAGAAGCTAGTATTATCTATGGATGGAAGCAGCTTAATATCAACAAATTTTGAAAATACTATAGAAAATGGTGTTATAGATTTAACTACGAATATTCAAAATGGTAATACATTAAAATCAGTTTCAGCAATATGCAGCATTCTTAATTCTGGAAAATTACCTTTAACTTATGAAATAAAACAAAATGCCTATGTTCAAACAGATATAAGTAAAGAAAACATAAATAAAGCTTATGTAGCTATAGGAGTTACATTTGCAATTGCTTTGATATATTTAATTATAAGATTTAAGAAAAAAGGAATTGTAGCTTCAATAGCGTATATAGGATTTTTAGCACTAGATTTATTAATTGTTAGATATACAAATGTTTTAATTTCAATTGAAAGTATAGTTGCAGCAGTAATTGTATTAGCTATAAATTACTTATTTGTATATGAGCTTTTAAAAATGGATGAAAATACAAAAACTATGGACTTGTTTAAATCTCAGATATTAAAAGCTATTCCAATAGTTTTAATAAGTGTGATATTTGCATTTACTAAGTTCACAAAATTATCAACTTGTGGAATGTTTATGTTCTGGGGAGTAACTTTAAGCTTTATATATAATTATATACTAACTATTGATATGATAAAACAAATAGGAAAGGGTGCGGATATAAATGAAGAATAAATTGTTATATATAATTTTAATAATAGTAATAATTGTTGGAGCAATTGTATATAAAGTAAAAGGAGTCAACAAAGAACTAAATTATTCAAATAGACAGGAATTTGAAATATCTGCAGCTTCTACATTTGATGTTTCAAAAGTAGAAGAAATTGCAAAGTCAGTAATTACAAACAGACAAATAAAAGTGCAAAAAGTTGAAAGATTTGAAAATGCTCTAGAAATTATTTCAGCAGAAATTTCAGAAGAAGAAAAGGAAAACATTATAAATAAAATAAATGAGGAATACAATGAAAATATTTCTAATGAAGATGTCAAAATAACATCTGTTACGGCTACAAGAATAATTGACATATTAAGACCATATATATTACCAATAATTATAGCTATGGTTATTGTATTATTATATTTTGTTATTCTATATAATAAAATAGGAATAACTGAAGTGCTAACTAAAGGAATAATACTTCCTATATTAGTAGAATTATCATACTATGCAATTATTGCAATTACAAGGATTCCTTTTGGAAGAATTACAAATAGCATAGCTTTAGGTATTTTTATAGTAACTATTGGAATGCTAGCTATATGTTTCCAAAATAAAAAAGAAAAATTAGTTATTGAGAGCAAAAAAGAAAAGGAGAATGATTAATAATGGGAGAGATACAAGAGGTTATTTTAACTCAAGAAGGTTATAACAAATTAGAAGAGCAACTAAATTATTTAAAGACTGAAAAAAGAACAGAAATAGCAGAGAGAATAAAAACAGCTAGAGGTTTCGGTGATTTGTCAGAAAATTCTGAATATGATGAAGCAAAAACAGCACAAAGAGAAAATGAAGAAGAAATAGCAGAATTAGAACAAAAAATCAGAAATGCAAAAATAATTGATGAAGCAGAAATTGATACAAAAACAGTTCAAATAGGAAATTTAGTAAAATTATTAGATATAGAATTTAATGAGGAAGTTGAATATACTATTGTTGGTTCAACAGAAGTAAATTTGGCAGAAAATAAAGTATCTAATGTTTCTCCAATAGGAAAGGCTTTATTGGGAAGAAAAAAAGGTGAAACAGTTGATGTTGATGCGCCAGCAGGAGTTGTTCAATATAAAATTTTAGCAATTAAGAAATAAAATAATAAAACTATCATATATTTAAAAAGGTGAAATATATGATAGTTTTTTTTATTGAAGAAACAGAAAAATTTAAGTTATTAAAAAAAATAGAGGTAAATCAAGATATAATTTTTATAAATAGCAGAATAGATAGAATAAATAATAAAGTTATGCATAAAATTGTTCATATTTTAAAAAATAGTAGCTGTAGCAATGTGATAATATCTAAACAATTAAAAAATAGTAGTAATTTCATAAATTCTTTATATAGTAATAATATAAATATAGTAAATGGAAGAAAGCTATTTGAAGCCTTAATAGAGAAAATAATAGAAAAAGGATGCAAAGACAATGGAAAAAGTCCCAAAGAAAGTAGAATATCGTTTGCTATAAATTATGCTGAAGCAAATATTATAAAAACTATAGAAAATTGTTCAAAAAAATTTAAATTTGTAAATATTATCAGTAATAACATAAGTATTTTTAAAAGAATTAAAGAAAAATTATATAATGAAAATGGAATTATAATTACTGTAACAAATAATAGAAGAAAAGCTCTTTTGAAAACTGACTTAATTGTAAATGTTGATTTTCCTGAAGAAATGTTAAATAAATATGTTATTTATGATAATGCCGTTATTATAAACTTAGAAGAACCAACAAAAATTCGAAAGAAAAGATTTTCTGGTAAAATTATAAATGATTTTGAAATTTATTTGAAGAAAGATTCTAATATAGAATTAAAATTAAAACACGAAAAATATAAGAAATATGATATAAAAGACTTGGCAGAAGTTTATTTGATGAAATATCCAGAAGAAATTCAAAATATAGTTATTTAAAGCAATTGTTTTATCTGTTCTATTATAAATTTATATATATAAATTTCAAATCATTTTTACTTTTTGAGTATAAATCTCCTTGATTTGTAAATAATAAAAATAATCAAATTTTAAGGAGGATTATATGGGAGTGCATTTTAAGGATAATGAAGAAAAAATAACAATTGGAATGATCATAGCAGGGATTATTATTATTGGAATTCTTTTAACAAGTCTAATAGTGTATTTATTAAGTGTAAATAGTTCTAAAATTAATGAAGGAATTATAGAAAGTGATCAAATAGCTAAGAAAAATGAAAATACTGATAGAACGGAAAATATAGAGGATTTTGAAGATGTAAGTATGGAAATTGGAAAGTCAGTAAACGAAGCTATTAACGAAATTACTGAAAATAATACAGCGAATATAAGCAGTACAAATAGTGTGGATAATACAAACAAAGATAATGAAAATAATGAAAGTACGATTTCTACTTCAAGTAATAAAATAAAAAATGAAACAAAAGAAGAATTAAATACAAATACGAATGCAAAAATAACTGAAGAAGCAAGTGAAGATTTTAAATTTGTAGAACCAATTAAAGGAGAAATAATTAGAGAATTTGCGCCAGACTCACTTGTATATTCTGAAACTTTAAAGGAATGGATAACACATAATGGAGTAGATATAAAAGCAGATAAAGCAAGCGAAGTTATTGCAGTATGTGATGGAAAAGTTTCTGCAATAAAAAATGATCCGAGATATGGATTAACGATTATAATAGAACATAAAGATGGATATAAAACTGTTTATGCAAATCTTTTATCTGCAGAATACGTAGTAGATGGGGAGGAAGTAACAACAGGACAGGCTATTGGAACAATAGGAAACTCAGCAAATTTTGAGATAGCTGATGATTATCATTTACACTTCGAGGTGACAAAAGATGGAGAATATGTAGATCCATTAGAAGTTATTAAATAATAGTTTTGAAATTTTAAAAGCTTAAATATATTATTTTTCAATCACTTGGTGTCGAAATCTTTATGTACCTGTAATTTTTCTTATGAAAAATTCAGCTACAACGTTGATTTCTCCAATTGCACTCAGCTAAGCCTCGTTTGTTCGGCTTACGCGTGATTTCAAAATAATATATTTGAGCTTTTTATAATAAACAAATTTTAAAATAATGCAATAGAAAAATAGCAAAAAGTTATTGCTATTTTTTTTTGTTTATTGTAAAATATTTAGTGCAAAAGAAGGTGATAAAATGAATATAAATAAAGATGGCAAAACTTTATATTTTTCGGATGATGAAATAGATAGTAATACAAATGGAGAAAAAAAAGTATATGTAACGAAAAGAATTAATGGAAAAGAAAGTCATCAAAAAGTAGATAAAGACTTAAAAAGCAAATTTGATTTTAATAATGAAATAGTGATAGGAGTAACCAAAAAAGAACCACAAGATACCAGCAAATCTAAAAAAGAAAATAATAACAATAAAAAGAAAAAGAATAAAAGAAAAAGTAATGCTAATAGCAAAAAAACAAAAAGAAAAAAATCATCTAAAAAAATGATAACTTTTTTAAGCTGTTGCTTATTAATTGCTATAGTTATAATTTTTGCCTTTACTACACCTATTTTTAACATTAGCAATATCGAAGCAACCGGAAACAGCAAGATTCCAACTGATACTATAATAAGTATTTCAGGATTAAAAAAAGGACAAAATATCTTTAAATTCAATAATTCAACAATTCAAAACATAAAAGAAAATAAATATATAGATGAAGTGCAAATAAAAAGAAAACTTCCTGGAACAATTATCATTTCAGTAAAAGAGAGAGAAGTTAAATATCAAATAAAATTATTAAATAGCTACGCTTATATTGACAAGAACGGATATATTTTGGAGGTTTCTACTGTCAAACAGGAAGTACCAATTATAGTAGGATTTAATATGGATGAAAATGAATTAATTAATAAAAATAGGCTTGAGATAGAAGATTTAGAAGAATTAAACAAAATTTTAAAAGTAATGGATGCGGCTAAAACTATTAATATAGATAGTATTATTACAGAAATAAACATTGAAAATAAAGACAACTATTATTTTTTTATAGAAAGCCAAAATAAAAAAGTATACATAGGTGATACCAGCAATTTGACAAAAAAAATGTTATATATTAAAAAAATATTAGAAGAAGAAAGTGATAAAAGCGGGATGATTTTTACCAATGGAGACATAAGTTCAGGATTTAAACCATATTTCCGTCAAGAATAGAAAGGAGAGCGTAAATGAATAAGAAAACAGAAATAATAATTTTGACAATTATGTGTTTTATTTTAACAATAGCTATTTCAGTGCAAATAAAAACAGTAAGCAACAATGGTTCAACAATTGGTTCAAGCCAATCTGAAAGTAATTTAAAAGCACAAGTATTACAAATGAAAGAAAAATACGAAAATGAATATCGTGAATTAGAAGAGTTAACCGAAGAACTTGAAAAAGTAAGACAAGATGTATCGAGTAATAGTGAGGAGCTAAAGGGATTAGAAGATAAGATAAAAAAAGATAACATATTACTTGGAAATACAGATGTAAAAGGACAAGGTGTTTCTATCACACTTAATGATGGAAAATCTGATTTAAATTTATTTAATCCAGAGAATTTGCTTGTACATGCTGAAAATGTATTACTTGTTGTTAATGAACTAAAAAATGCTGGTGCTGAAGCAATTTCAATTAATGGAGAGAGAATTGTAAATAAAACAGCGATTTCTTGTGATGGAAATGTTATTGTTGTTAACGGAGAAAAAATAGGAACACCAATTGTAGTTTCAGCGATAGGAGCGCAAACAAGATTAACCACTTTAGATAGAGCAGGAGGAACCCTAGAAGTAAAATTCAGAGCACTTGGTAAAACAGCTGAATTTAAAAAAATTTCAAATGTACAAATACCAAAATATACAGGAGTATACAGTTATAAGTATGCGAAAAATGTAAAGTAAAATAAAATTATAATTAAAAGGAGATTTTTATAATGAAGAGAGCAAAATATATAATGACTGTTACTATGATGATAATGTGTTTTTTGCTTACAATGGTTATTTTTATGCAATTTAAAGTTGCTCAGAAAACTAAGGAAACAAATATAGACTCTATGAAAGAAGCTGAACTTAGACAACAACTTTCAAATTGGAAAAGCAAATATGAAGAAACAAAAGAAAAAACAGAAGAATTGACTAATACTTTAGAGACATATAATAAAGAAAGTACCTCAGATTCAAAAACCAAAGAAACATTAGAAAATGAATTAGAGACGTTAGAACAGGCACTTGGAAAAACTAATGTAGAGGGAGAAGGAATTATTATCAATTTAAGAGAAAAAAAAGAAAACGAATTAGTAGAGGATGAATTTATAACACCAATTGTTGCAGAGGATTTAATCTATATTGTAAATTATCTTAAAGATGCTGGAGCAGAGGCAATTTCTATAAATGATGAAAGGATAATAAGTTCAACCGATATTGTTGATATAGGTGAGAACGTAAACATTAAAATAAATAGCAATTATATAAGAACAAATAACTACGAAATTAAAGCAATTGGAAATAGTTCTTATTTAGAAAGTAGCATTTTCGGAAAAGGAGGTTATGCAGAACAATTAGATATTTCTGGAATAAAAGCTACTGTTCAAAAGTCAAATAAAGTTAGAATAAACAAGTATACTGGTGATATAGATACAAAATATATGGAGGAGGAAAATTAAAATGATATTATTTTTAGCAATTACAATAGGATGTATATTAGGGGCAATTGTAGGAATCAATATACCTACAATTTCATATACATATTCTAGTTATTTAGCAATTGCAATAATAGCAGCTTTAGACTCTGTTTTTGGTGGAATATCAGGGACTTTAAAGGGAGAATTTAATTTTAAAGTATTTATTTCTGGATTTTTCTGTAATAGTATACTTTCTATATTATTAACATATTTAGGAAATAAATTAAATGTAGATATATATTTAGCTGCAATTGTGGTTTTTGTCGGAAGAATGTTTATAAATTTAACAATAATTAGAAAATATTACATAGATAAATGGACTAAAAAAATAGAAGAAAGAAAAGCAAAAAAAGAAAATAATTAGATAAAAAAATGAAACTCAATGGCTGCAACAAAAGCGGAAAAAGATATACATAAAACGTTGAAAATAACGCGAAAAATATTACAAAATTGTTACAAAAATATTACAAAAATATAACAAATTCTATTGACATTTGTCCAAAAATGTAATATATATAAATCTGTAAAAATTATATTGAAAAATATGGAGGAATTATCTTGGCAATAGGTGATATCATTGTGGGTATTGACATCGGAACTACCAAAGTTTGTTTGTGTGCTGGCGAAGTAAACAATTTTGGACAAATCGAAACAATATGTTGTACCTCACATAAATGTAATGGTTTAAAAAAAGGCAAGATAGTTGATGAAGATGAAATAAGTTCGAGCATCTCCAAAACTATCAAGCAAGCAGAAGATGAAACAGAGTTAAAAATAAATTCAGCTTATGTAACTATTCCAGGTAAATATATAACAATAGTTCAAAATAGTGTATTAAAAGAAGTTAAAGATAAATTTTCAGGAATAACTCAAAAAGATTTACAAAACGCTTTAATGCAAGTAAAAGACATAGAAATACCAGAAAATCAAACTCTTATTGATGTTGATGTAAATCAAATTATACTAGATAATGGTAAAATCATAACAGATCCAGTAGGAAATTTGGCAACATCATTTACAATAAACGCTCAAGTAATACTAGCTGAAAAAGATTACATACGTAAGTTGTCAAATATATTTAAAAAAGCGGGAGTTGAGGTAGACGGAATAATTCCAGTAACACTTGCTGAAAGAAACTTAGTTTTAGATAAAAATGAACTTTATGATAATGTAATGCTGCTAGATGTCGGAGCTGAAAATACAGATATAGGAATATTTGAAGGAAATACTTTCAAATATACAAATACAGTTCCACTTGGACGGAGACAATATAACGAGAGACATATCGGTTGTATTAAATATATCTGAAGAAGAAGCAGAAAAGCTAAAAAGACAGTATGGACTTGCTTTAAAATCTTTTATAGACAACGACAATGAAATTATATTAAATACTTGTAAAGATCAAAGCAAAAATAAGGTTATTAAGAGCTCTGAGCTAATTGAAATAATGGAAGCTAGAATTGAGGAAATATTTACAATTATAAATAAAGACATAAGCAATCAAGGATTAAAGTCTAGGATTAATAATGTAATATTAACTGGACAGGGAATAATTAATATTAATAAAAGTGATGTTGCAGGAAAGATTGTACTTAATATTCCCGTAAAAATTTCAACAGGAAGAGCGGTAAGCACAGTTAAACCAGAATATAGGACATGCTATGCTTTAATTAGATATATATCATCAAGACCTTTTGCAAAATCGGTATCAAGTAAAATAGATACAAACTCAAAAGAAAGCTTCTTGAAAGTATTAATGTCAAGAGTTAAAGAATTTTTTTATTCATAAAATTAAGGAAAGGGAGTTTATAAAATATGATGGAATATGAAGATAACAGTAATTTAGCAATGATGGATGGAACTGCTACAATAAAGGTAATTGGAGTAGGAGGTGCAGGAAATAATGCAGTAAATAGAATGCTAGATTTAGGAATAAAATCAGTAGAATTTATTGCGGTAAATACAGATAGACAAGCTTTAACAAAATCAAAAGCTTCTACAAAAATTCAAATAGGAGAAAAAATCACTAGAGGTTTAGGTGCTGGTGCAAATCCAGATATAGGTGCACAATCAGCAGAAGAGAGCAAAACAGAGCTTTCAGAAGTTTTAAGAGGCGCTGATATGGTATTTGTTACCTGTGGTATGGGTGGTGGAACCGGAACAGGTGCAGCACCAATAGTTGCAGGGTTAGCAAAAGAAATGGGAATTTTAACAATAGGTGTAGTTACAAAGCCATTTACATTTGAAGGAAAAAAACGTCTAGCTCAAGCAGAACGTGGTATAGAAGCACTAAAATCAAAGGTAGATACTTTAATAGTTATACCAAATGATAAATTACTTCAAATTATTGATAGAAAAACATCAATGGCAGAAGCTTTTTTAATGGCTGATGATGTATTAAGACAAGGTGTACAAGGTATATCAGATCTAATTACAGTTACAGGAACTGTTAATTTGGACTTCGCAGATGTAAAAACAATAATGTTAAATACAGGTATGGCTCATATGGGTACAGGTCATGCATCAGGAGAAAATAAAGCAGAAGATGCTGCTAAAGAAGCAATTCAAAGCCCATTACTAGAAACATCAATAGAAGGAGCAAGAGGAGTAATTATAAATATTACAGGTGGAGAAGACCTAGGATTACAAGAAGTTAATACTGCTGCAGAATTAATACAACGTAGTGTTGACCCAGAAGCAAACATAATATTTGGTACAGTAGTAGATCCAAATATGAATGATGAAATAAAGATAACAGTTATAGCAACAGGATTTGATGATCCAGATAATGTAAAACCTTCTGGGTTTGATAAAATAGGAGGATTAGGAATAGGCTCAAGTTCAAAGCCTTGGGAGAAAAAGACTAGTTCTATTCCATCAAGTCAAGACATAAATTCTTCACAAAACGATTTAGACATACCATCATTTTTGAGAAAAAATAAAAATAAAACTGTTTAAAGCATAAAAGACCTTATTCTAAGGTCTTTTATTGTTTTTTCATTTTAGGTTTCGAAATTAGAGATGCAATATAACCAAAAAATACTGCAGCTGCAATACCTCCGCTGCTAGCTTTCAATCCACCAGTAAACGCACCTAATATGCCTTGCTCTTTGACAGCTTCTATAGTACCTTTAGCTAAATTATTTCCAAAACCAAGTAAGGGAACTGTTGCTCCGCAACCAGCAAAGTCAACCAAATATTTATAAATTCCAAGTCCTCCAAGTATGGTACCTAAAGTTACAAAAGTAACTAAAATTCTTGCAGGTGTAAGTTTAGTTTTATCAATTAAAATTTGACCTATAACACAAATTAGCCCACCTACAATGTAACATCTTAATAAAAGCATCCAGTCAAAATTTTGCCAAAATTCCATAATTACTCCTTCTATTTAAAATTATTATAGAATTAATATATGTTATTATTCAATCCCTTGGTGTCGAAATCTTTATGTACCTGTAATTTTTCTTCGAAAAATTCAGCTACGATGTCGATTTCTCCAATCGCCCTGCGCTACGCTTCGGTTGCTCGACTTACGCGGGATTTCACAATAACATATATTAATTCTTTGATTATTTCAATTGAAATTTAAAATTAATTTTCAATTGAAATTGCTTGTGCAATTCCAGGAATTGATTCGCCCTGCTGTGCACTCATAGAATTCATTAATGCACCAGTTGCAATTAATAGTATTTTTTTGATTTTTTTATTTTTTAATTCATTATATAAATATCCAGAAAAGACACTAGCAATACAACCGCAACCACTTCCGCCAGAATGAGTGTCTTGTTTAGATTTATCAAAAACCAGTACACCACAATCATTATATACGGATTTTATATTAAATCCAGAATTTTGTGCAAGTTCGGTTAAAATATCTTTACCAATTAGTCCTAAATCACCTGTAATTATTGCATCATAATAGTTAGGACTCCTTCCTGTATCAGAGAAGTGTGTAAGTAAGGTATCTAGTGCGGCAGGAGCCATTGCTGCTCCCATATTATTAGCGTCTTTTATTCCCATATCTATTATTTTTCCGAGAAGTAATGTGGGTAATACAAGGACCGTTACCTTCCTTAGCAAGCATTAGTGCACCACATGCAGTGACTGTCCATTGTGATGAAGGTGGTCTTTGATTTCCAAGCTCCAATGGAAATCTGAACTGTCTTTCTGCGCTGCAGAAATGGCTTGATGCACAACATATGGCGTAATTTATTCCATTTTCAATAAAAACAGATGCAAGTTGCATTGCTTCAACAAATGTCGAGCATGCT
>CAYTEX010000007.1:12667-12944 GCA_964437015.1 uncultured Clostridium sp.
AAAGGGACATTTAATTCTCGTAAACCAAATGTAGAAGAGATGCACTGATTAATTAAATCTCCTGCAAAGCAATATTCTATTTTTTCTGTTGGAATTCCTGATTTTGAAACAAGAGTATTAACGGTTTCTTTAACGATTTTACTTTCTGCTTTTTCCCAACTTTTTTCTCCCCACATTTCATTTTCTAAGCATTTGTCAAAATATTTAGCAAGTGGACCATTTGCTTCCTTAGGTCCCACAATGGAAGCTGTATTTAAAATATGTGGAGGGTTATCAA
>CAYTEX010000007.1:12998-15855 GCA_964437015.1 uncultured Clostridium sp.
TATTTTCCTTTCTTTAAATTTTTACAAAGTTAAGTTATTAAACAAATATCGCTTGAGCATTAATAATTAAATATATAAGTCCAACTATAATAGAAGTTGAAATACCATAAACAAGGACTGGACCTGCAACTGTAAACATTTTTGCACCAACTCCCATTACATATCCTTCAGATTTATATTCCATTGCTGGTGCAACTATCGAATTTGCAAATCCTGTTATAGGAACTAATGAACCTGCTCCAGCAATTTTTCCAATTTTATTAAATATGTTTAAGCCAGTTAAAAAGGCACTTAAACCGATAAGACATATTGAAACAACAGTACCTGATGATGTTTCATCTAGTCCTTTAAATTGACAATATGAAAAAATTACTTGCCCAATTGAACAAATTAATCCACCAATTAAAAAAGCATTAATGCAGTTTTTTAAAATAGGGGAATTAGGCGATTTCTTATCTACGTATTTTTGATATGATTTATTAGTATCTAATGGATTATCCATATAAAATCATCCTTTCGAAATAATTTATACTAATATAATTTCCAAATTATAAAAAAATATTCAGTAAGAAATATGTTTGATTAAAATGTTACAGTTCGCTATGAGTCATATTTAATATATAGGATAAAATATATTAATTTTCTCAAAAATGCTCGTTCAAGCTAATTTTCGAAGAACTTCTACAAAAATTTTTTGGCACCCTTTCACTTAGCCCTCACTAACGTTCGGCGCGAACATTTTCCAAAAAATTTTTAAAAACTTCTAACTCAATTACTTTCAATGCGCCTTTTTTCGTAAATTAATATATTTTATCCTAAGCTAATATGTTGAGCGAACTTGTAGTATTAAAATTCATAATCTTGATAATTTAAAGTTGAAATTTGCTTGTTCTTGTGCTATTATAGGTATGAAAAATATAAAGATAGTATATGCAAAGAGGAATAAATGGGAAATATAGTTTTATTAGATGATTTAACAATAAATAAAATAGCAGCAGGTGAGGTTATAGAAAATCCTGCAGCAGCTATTAAAGAAATGGTTGAAAACTCAATAGATGCAGGTGCAACCTCTGTTACAATAGAAGTAAAAAATGGAGGAAAAACTCTTATAAAAATCACAGATAATGGTAAAGGTATTTTAAAAGATGATTTACCACTTGCTATAGAACGTCACGCAACAAGTAAACTTAGACAAATTGAAGACTTAGAAAAAATAGATTCATTTGGATTTAGAGGAGAGGCTTTAGCAAGTATTGCATCAATTTCAAAAATGACAATTATTTCAAAAACTGAGAAAGATGTAACAGCAAATAAAATTAAAATTGAAGCTGGTGAAATTACAGAGTTTACAGAAGATGCTGGAAAGACAGGAACTACTATAATAATAGAAAAAATATTTTTTAATGTTCCGGTTAGATATAAATTTTTGAAAAATGATGTTACTGAATTTAAGCATATAAAATCAGCAATTGAAAAAATTGCAATAAGTAATCCACATGTTTCGGTCAAGCTTATAAATAATGGAAAAGAAGTACTAAAAACGTCAGGAAATGGAAAATTAGAAGATGTAATTTATGTTTTATTTGGAAAAAATATTAGTCAAAATTTAGTTAAGGTAGAATACAAAGAAAACGGAATAGAAATAACTGGATTTGTAGGAAATACAACAATTGCAGCAGATTCAAGAAAAGATGAATTATTTTTTTTAAATAAAAGATATATCCAGAATAAAACTTTATATAGTTCAGCAGATGAAGCTTTTAAGGGAGATACTGGAATTGGTAAATTCTCTTTTGCTGTTATAAATTTAAAAATGCCACCTTCATTTTATGATGTTAATATTCATCCAACTAAAAAAGAAGTTAAATTTAAAGATGAAGGTTTAGTATATCAAACACTATATAGTGCTATAAAAAATGCTGTGTTAAGTAAAGAATTTTTGGGAAATAAGATAAATGAAGAGAATAAAGAATATGTAGATAGTGAGTTTAAATATGTAACAAACCACTTTATCAATTCAGAAGACACCAAAACAAATTTATCAAAAGAGTATAATACAAACACATTAGAGTCACAGAATAATGAAGTAATTAAAAGAGAAAATGCAAGGAAAATTAATTACAAATTTATAGGAATAAGTTTTAAAACATATATAATGGTAGAAATAGATAACGAGATGTATTTAATAGATCAACATGCAGCACATGAAAGAATTATGTATGAACAAATAAAAGACAATTACAAAAATAAAATTAATACAAATACACAAATGATGCTAATTCCAGAATTAATAGAGCTTTCTAATAAAGAAATAGAATTTATAAAAAATAATATGGAACTTATACAAAATACCGGGTTTGATATTGAACTATTTGGAGAAAAAACTGTAAAAATAAATGGAATTCCAGACTTGGAATATAAGTCTAAGTTGGGCACAAGAAGGCTATTTTTAGATATTTTAGATGAAATGACATCAAAACAAAACTCAAATTTTAAATCTGTAGAAGAACGCTTTATTGCAACTGTTGCATGCAAAGCTGCAGTAAAAGCAGGAATGACGTTAACAGAACAAGAAGTAGATTACCTGATTCAAAATTTATTAACTTTAAAAAATCCATACACATGCCCACATGGAAGACCTACTACAATAAAATTTAGTAAAAAGGATTTTGTGTGAAAAAACTCAGCTTAGCTGAGTTTTTTTCTTTATTCTTTATTCTTTATTTGTCATTTCTTCTAATGCTAACAAATCATTCCAACGTCTGTCAACCTCTTTTTGGAATTCTTCTATCATCCATTCATTTCCTTCTTTAAACATATGTCTAAATCTTTTTTGAGGTTTTAAAAATTCTTCTAT